>JBKBOP010000131.1:0-5122 GCA_046293575.1 Flavobacterium sp.
TGTGAAGTGCATAAAGGTACTATCCTACCACAACCATTCCTGTTAATAGCTGCTTAAAATCTATTTGAGTTTTTCATTGTTGTGGTGACGGTCGTGGTCTCTTTTGGTGTTAATTTCCATTTTTTTATAAAAAGCGGCATTCAGATAAACAACGGTTTGATTGGCCAGACAAAGCACGACAAAGACCACATCGGCGAGTTCTTCTCCGAGGTCTTTGTTTTTATCACTTTCTTTTTCGGATTGTTCACCATAACGACGGGCAATGATGCGGGCCACCTCTCCTACTTCTTCGGTGAGTTGAGCCATGTTGGTTAATTCGTTGAAATACCGAACCCCGTGGTTATTAATCCAGTCGTCTACTTGTTTTTGTGCGTTTTGAAGGTGCATGGTTTTATTGTTTATTTTTTGTATCAATTTGTATCGTTACCGGCCCGTCATTTAGTAGCATTACCTTCATATCTGCTCCAAATATTCCGGTTTTAATCGTCTTATGAAGTTCTGAGGAGAGTTGGGTTATCATTTTTTCATAAAGGGGAATGGCAATTTCCGGTTTGGCTGCTTTGATATACGAAGGTCGGTTGCCTTTTTTAGTGGAGGCATGAAGAGTGAATTGACTGATTAATAATATATCGCCATTGGTTTCTTTTAAGGAAAGATTCATCACCCCATTGGTATCATTAAAAATTCTCATGTTAACGATTTTAGCACTCAGCCATTCGAGGTCTTGAAGTTCGTCTTCATTTTCAATCCCTAAAAACACCAGCAAACCAGTGTTGATTTGACTATGTATCGCTCCGTCAATGGTCACAGAAGCTTGCAAGACGCGTTGAATGACTGCTCTCATGGCTTGTGGTAAAAATTCAAATATCTTAATTTTTGTATTAAAGATTCTTTGAATTTGATATAAGAGGATAACTTTTCAAGTTCAGAAAGTTGAATTTTTTGACCAATTATTTGATATAATTCAGAAATATCAAGCCCCCTTTTTCTTTTTCGCATTGTCATTTCCTCTTTTGAAATTTTTATTATCTCATTAATCAATGCTTTAGGATTACTTATTGTCTCTGGATTTACGTTAATTCCCAATTCAGAATCTGATTTATAAATGCCAATTTCAGATTTTAAAAGTTCTCTATCAGCAATCATCCATGATTCTGTCATTTGAATTGGGACAATAGCTACTAAATTTTGACAAAATTCATTTTTATTTAATTTTTCTAAATTTTCTATTGCAGGATTAATTTTTGAAGTAAAAACTTCGGAATCATCAAAACTATCTGAATCTACATGGACAAATAAAATAGTTATTCCCAAGCTTTCGTGACCAACTTTAGATGCTAAATTAACTTGTTGGATGAAATCTAATTTTGTCTTTTTTATTGGTATAATCTCAAGTTTTGTTTCTATGTCTCCAGTACAATCATAAGCAACCTCTAAAAGTGTTCTTTCAACAACGCTGGACAAAAATCTCAAATCTGTATTTCCCTCTGTAAATAATCCTGTTAAAATAAAATTACTCATAGCGTTTATTCAATTGTATCTTCAAATTGAGCAGTTTTTAGATAATCATTCACTAATGATAATGTTAATTTTCTATCCTGCTCTGAAAAAATTAAACTTAACTGTTGAAAAGAATTATCTTTAATAACTGGGCTTATTTTTGTTGAATTAAGCTTTAAGCGATTACCATTTAAATCAATAATCGAATTTCTCATTTGAGCATACCAAATACTAACATTGGTATCATTTTTCCAAGTTTCCATATTCCCTACTAAAACAGGTGAGTGAGTGTTAACTATAACTTGTCTTAATGGAATATCAATTTCATTAAAATCGACTGTTAAATCTTTTAAAAGCTCAGTCATCGCTTTAATTCTAAAGGGGTGAATACCATTTTCCGGTTCTTCAAAGCAAAGTAAGCCTGTATGTTTTTCATCATATTCTAATATGCAGAGTGCTAAAACCCTTAAAGTACCCTCAGAAAGTACTCTCGAAGAAAATTCTTTTTTATCAACGTCTTTAAGTTTGATTAAATACTGTTTATTTTCATTATCATCAATTACATCTACCTCAACAAAATTGGGGAGAAAATTGTTTAGCTTTCTTGAAATTTCTTTTAATGAATATTTGTCAGTTTGTTTAATTCTAAATAATGCTGCGGCTAGATTTTTTCCACTTACTGAAATAGTATCTTCTCCATTATTTTTGCTGGTGGCTTGTCTTAAATCTTCGGGATTTAATTGCAAAAATTTCCAGTTTTTCATTTCTTCTTTAGCAGCTAAAATATGTCTAAAATCAACTGTATCAAAACTACTTAACACCGTTCTTGATGCGTTATTAAGTGGAAAAGTTCTTTTGTTTCCTCCTTGAACACCATCTTGAGGTACAATTACTGTTTGGATATCATTTCTTGTTTCAGTAAAAATATAAGGAGTAGCTCTCCTTCCTCCTTTTGGAATTTTAGGTCTCCAATTTTCAAGTATTCTTTTAGATATTAAATTATTTATCCACTTATCATTATTGTGCTGTAAATTCTCGAGATGTTCATTTTCAACAATTAAATCTTCAATACCCGAGGAATTTATATATCTTTTAATTGTTAAATTATATCTTAGTCTTGTATATTTTAATTTAGCTTCATTACCCCAAGCATCTTTCACATTTTTATTAACCAACATTTCAACAATAAATTCTATTTGAGAAGCAAAGTTATCATCTCCAAATTGAGTAAATAACTCTAAAAACTCCCCTCTTTGCTCTTTAAAGGCTTTTTTCAAGTTATCAGATTCTGCTAATCGGGATAACAAAGTCAAAGCATCAAACAAATTGCTTTTCCCTGAAGCATTTGCACCCGCAATTATAGTAAACGGTGTGAATTCCATTTCAAAATTATGAAAGGATTTGAACCCGTTAATTTTGAGATAAGTAATCATAAAATTTAGAATTTAACTTCAAATATAAAGTTTTATTAATGAGTGCCTTCATTTTCAATCCCTAAAAACACCAGCAAACCAGTGTTGATTTGACTGTGTAACGTTCCGTCAATGGTCACAGAAGCTTGCAAAACGCGTTGGATGACTGCTCTCATAGAATTTATTGTTCATTTGGATCGCCATCGGCATACACATCATTGCGGTAATTGTCTTCATCGCCTTCGAGCATTTGAAGATAACTCTTGTACCTGGACCAAGCAATCTCATCATTTTCCAATGCTTTTTTAATGGCACATTGGGGTTCTTCTTTATGCATGCAATTATTGAATTTGCATTGGTCTCTTAGTGCAAAAAACTCAGGGAAGTATCCTGAAATTTCAGCAGACTCCATGTCAACAACTCCAAAACCTCTAATGCCGGGGGTATCAATAATTCTGGCATCAAATGAAAGATCAAACATTTCAGCAAAAGTGGTGGTATGCTGCCCTTGTTGGTGTTGGTCTGAAATGGATTTTGTTTTCAGATTTAATCCCGGTTCAACAGCGTTGATTAGGGTTGACTTTCCTACCCCAGAATGACCCGAAAACATAGAAACCTTTCCATGCATTATTTCTTTTAAGGTTTCTAAACCCGTTTTTTCAATGGCGGAAACTTTCAAACATTTGTAACCAATCTGTTTATATACATATTCCAAAAATAGTTGTTCATCACTTCTGTTTTCATCATACGTATCCACTTTGTTAAACAAAAGGATGGCGGGAATATGGTAGGCTTCTGCGGTCACCAAAAAACGGTCGATAAAAGATGTGGTTGTCACTGGGTTATCAATGGTTACAATCAAAAAAACTAAATCGATATTGCTGGCGATGATATGGGTTTGCTTGGAAAGGTTCACCGACTTTCTGACAATATAATTTTTACGGTCGTGAATGTGATATATCAAACCTGTGACTGCATCTGAGGTCTCGTCAAGTTCAAAATCTACATAGTCTCCCACTGCAATGGGATTGGTGCTTTTGATGCCTTTGATTCGGAACTTACCTTTGATACGACATTCGAAAAAGATGCCCTCTTCTGTTTTTACTGTATACCAGCTTCCCGTGGATTTATAAACGATACCTGTCATTGATGCAAAGATATTATTAATCCACTAGAATAGAAAAAAGAGTAGAGCCTCATTAATTATTTATCACTTTTTCTTGATGGCTGATACTTTCTTGGTGAATCGCCTTAAATATCTGTTTGATAAATTCTTCGCTTAACCCTTTTCCACTTCCATCAAGGACCATTTTTTCTAATATTTCATGCCATCTTTTATTTTGTAAAATCGCAACGTTTCTCTCTTTTTTTAGACGCCCAATGTCATCAGCAACCGACATTCTACTCCCTAAAATATCGATTAACTTTTTATCAAAGTCGTCAATTTGGGTTCTGTAGTTGTTCATTTTCCTTTTGAAATCATCATTGTCATCTGATAATTTTCGCACTCTTAACTCTACAAACATTTTTTTAAGTACTTCAGGGGTGATTTGTTGTGCTGCATCACTCCATGCATCGTCAGGTGAACAATGGGATTCAATAATCAACCCGTCAAAATTCAAATCCAAGGCTTGTTGGGAAACTTCTTGAATCATATCTCTTTTACCGGTAATGTGTGAAGGGTCACAAATCAAAGGTAAATCAGGGAATCTGCTTTGTAACTCAATAGGAATTTGCCATTCCGGGTAGTTGCGGTATTTCGTTTTTTCATAGGTTGAAAAACCTCTATGGATGACCCCTAACTTCTCAATTCCTGCTTGTGCCAATCGCTCTAACCCCCCCAGCCACAGTGACAAATCAGGATTGACGGGGTTTTTTAGGAGCACAATTTTATCGGTCCCTTTCAGGGCATCAGCCACTTCCTGGACGGCAAATGGGTTTACAGTGGTTCGGGCTCCAATCCAAAGTACGTCAATATCATGTTCCAAAGCCAACTGCACGTGAGCTGCAGTAGCCACCTCCGTAGCCATCAACAATCCCGTTTCTTTTTTGGCTTTTTGTAACCACTTTAAACCAATGGCTCCCACCCCTTCAAAACCACCGGGACGGGTTCGGGGTTTCCATATACCTGCTCTAAAGATACTCACATCTGAGTCTTTCAATTCATGTGCGATTTGTAGGACTTGCTGTTCGGTTTCGGCACTACAGGG
>JBKBOP010000132.1:0-5033 GCA_046293575.1 Flavobacterium sp.
AAATACAAAATAGGCCAAATCGTACCCTCCTCCAATATTACCATGGAAACTGAAATTCCAGCTATTTTTAGAGCTAGGGAAACCATTTTACCAGAGCGATTCACTTTTCATTCCAGTAGAATGCGGATGAAAAAAGTAACCAAAGAAGAACTCGAAGCCATGGATGCTATGAGTTTAAAATGTGCACAAGAGTTATCTGATGCTCAGGTGGATGTAATGGGTTATGCATGTTTAGTTGCCATTATGAGTATGGGTAGAGGTTACCATTGTGTTTCTGAAGTGAATTTGCACCAAGAAACTATTGCCAACGACTACCCTACTCCCATTGTGACATCAGCTGGAGCATTGATTTATGGTTTAAAAGTGTTGGGTGCCAAACAAATCTCAATCATCACCCCCTATATGCGTCCGTTGACCAATATGGTGGTAGATTATATCGAACATCAGGGGATAAAGGTAAAAGAAAGTATCGCTTTGGAAATTCCAGACAATTTAGAAGTAGCGGCACAGAATCCCATGAATTTATTGAAAATTTATAAGCAATTGGACTTGACGGATGTAGATGTTTTAGTGGTTTCAGCCTGCGTACAAATGCCATCATTAGAAGCCATTGATTTGATCCAAGATGAATGTGGCATTCCTGTGACCTCTGCTGCGGTGTGCACGACTTACGAAATGATGAAGAAACTGGGTATTGAAGCTAAATCGAGTATTGGTGGCGAATTGTTGAGTGGAAAGTATTGATGAAAAACCATATATACATATTTGCATTTGTGATGTTTCTACTGTTAGGAATAATCATGCTCAAATGCTATGGATTGTATTTTGTTTTCTGTGTACCAATATTGATACTATTGTTCATTTTAATCATAAAAATAAAAAAAAGTAATTAGACTAAATGCTTTATTTCATCTTTAAGAATCAAAGCACCATCTTATTATAAAATTATTCTGTGATATAAAAAACTGTATCTATTAAAACACTCCTCCTTTTGATTAATCTTTACCTATTGGAAAAAGTATATTCTTGTTCGTTATTCATCAAAGGAATAAAATCTTCTCAAAAATTTATGATTTGATAAGAAATCGTAACATTGTTTTTTAGTAAAAAATATTTATTTTCGTATTCTATGAAAACAACGCCACTAACTACCTACTTATCTTTGAATGATACGGAGCAGTATGAAATGATACTTGAGTCTGGTGTTTTGGTTGGAGTGCAACAAGACTACCCAATCAAAAAGTATTTATATTCATTACACGCCTTTTTTGTGGAGATTACGTGTTGTGAAAAATCAAATAGAAGGCTTTATAAAAAGATTTTTAAGGAGGGTGAAATCTTAGATAATTATTTGACTGAAAGCATTGAGGACATTCAGAACTTATTTAAAAAACTTTAGCTTAGTCCTGAAATCACCCCATTATCATCAATTTTTATACGTTCGGCATTGGGGGTTCCTGGTAATCCTGGCATTCGCATCATATCACCCAAGATTGGAATTAAAAAACCTGCTCCAGAGGCTACTTCAAATTCTCTAACACGAACGATAAATCCGGTGGGTCTAGCTCTTAGTTGTTCATTATCTGATAAGCTTTTTGGAGTTTTAGCAATGCAAACTGGTAAGTTTCCCATTCCAAACTTTTTAAATTGTTCCAGTTGGGCTATTGCTTTTACAGAAAACTGAACGCGTTCGGCACCATAAATTTGTGTTGCGATTCGTGTGATTTTTTCTTCTGCTCCCACCTCTGCATCATATAGCGGTTTAAAATGAGAGGGAAATTCATCTAAATGTTTAATCAGACCTGTTGCTAGTTCTGTTACTCCTTTTCCTCCCTCAGAAAAACCTTTGCTCACAATAGCTTTTGTTCCGTATGACTCACAAAGCTCTTGAACTATTAATACTTCCTCATCAGTATCATCAGGAAATGAATTAATAGCAATGAGAGGTTTCATTCCAAACAATTCCATGTTTTCAATGTGTTTTGCCAAATTAGGTAAACCTCTCTCTACTTTTTCAAGGGAGGGTTCATGAAGTTGAAGTTTTGTGGCACCACCGTGATGACGCAAAGCTCTAATGGTAACTACAAGCACAACGCCATCCGGTTTAAGGTTGGCACTTTGGCACTTGATGTTGAAAAACTTTTCTGCTCCTAAATCAGCCCCAAATCCGGCTTCCGTTATTACATAATCTGCAAGCGATAATCCCATTTTTGTTGCCAATACAGAATTAGTTCCTTGTGCAATACTAGCAAATGGTCCGCCGTGTAAAATGGCTGGGTTGCCCTCGAGAGTTTGCACTAAATTAGGCTTTAGTGCTTCTTTTAAAAGTACCGCCATGGCATCAACAGCATGTAGGTCTCGAGCAAAAACAGGTTCACCCTCAAAAGTAGTTCCAATGAAAATATTGCCTAGCCGTTCTTTAAGGTCAGAAAGATGTTCTGCCAAGCATAATATGGCCATGATTTCTGAAGCTGGAGTAATATTGAATCCATCTTGTCTTGGTATACCATTAAACGTTCCACCTAAACCAATTATAATATTTCTCAGGGCCCGATCGTTCATATCCATTACTCGCTTCCAGACTATTGTTCGTGGGTCAAGATTCAAAGAACGTTTGGTATTTTGTAAATTATTGTCAATAAGAGCCGCCAATAGATTATTTGCTTTTTCGATAGCTGCAAAATCACCCGTGAAATGAAGATTGATATCTTCCATGGGAATCACCTGAGAATAGCCGCCTCCCGCTGCACCACCTTTCATTCCAAATACAGGGCCTAGCGAAGGTTCACGTAAAACAGCAACTGCTTTTTTGCATATGGCATTTAAACCATCGGTAAGTCCAACACTCACAGTAGTTTTGCCTTCTCCTGCTGGTGTGGGAGTTATAGCTGTTACCAAAATAAGTTTGCTTTTTTTCAGAGCATCAGGTTGAATACAATGCAAGGGGAGCTTGGCTTTGTACTTTCCATAATATTCAAGGTCGTCTTTGGAAATATTCAATTTGGCTGCAATCTCTTTAATATGCTGTATGGGAGTGGCTTGAGCAATGGAAATGTCGCTTAACATAGGGGTAGAATTTATCCCCCTAATTTAAAACTTATTTCTCAAGACTTTCATGATATTCATCAGTTGCTTTTAAAATTTTAGCCATTTGTTCTAAGATAGAATCCTGCGTGGTTTGTTCAGTGTTGATTGAACAACTATTCTCTCGATAGGGGCCGTATACTTCAGAATCTGTTACTGAAAACAAACCAATAACGGGTGTTGGAGTAGCTGCCGCCAAGTGCATCATCCCACTATCAGTGCCAATCCAAAGTGCAACCTGTGAGGTTACAGCAGCAATTTCTCTCAAATCCTTACTATAATAACTGGGTGCAACAAAATGAATTTGAGAAATATTTTCAAAAGGTAAAATTTCGATGATGCTATAGTCAGGGAAACATTGTTTCATCAATTCATAAAAAGGTACCCACCACGTATGATCTTTACATTTTGCTCCCGTCGCAAAAGTATAAATAGCAATTGTTTTATTATGCTCCTTTGAAATTTTACTAAGTTTTTCTTTGCCATGTTGAAGTTCATGGTTAGTCAATCTCAATTCCATATTTGGAAAAGGTTCATTCGCTACATCAACTCCCCAAAAAGTGAGTGCTTTTCTCAGGATTTCTATTGGTATTAATGCCATGTGTTTACAAACTGCATTTTCATTTTCAGGAAGTGAAAATATTTTAAAATTTGCTTTTGATAAACGTGTTGCTAATTTACCTGAGGATGAATATGACACAGTATTGATTACCAAATCATAACGATGCCTTCTTAAATTAAACCATGCAGTTAAATAGTCACCTAATTCTTTGAAATGTTTTTTGGGAAGCGAAATAATTGTTCTAACCGATTTATTTTCAGCATACAAAATGTTACATAATCCCCCTTTCACAAATAAATCAATTTCAACATTAGGAAACTGATGCTCTAATTCTTGGATTAATGCACTCAACATCAATTGATTGCCAAGACGATGATTGGGACGAACTATCAACACTTTTGGGTTAACTTCATTGAATAATTTTCTGTTACTTTTAAAACCTACTTTTGTAAAAGGAGTGGTCAAAAAGTTGGTAAGTTTTCGCCTTAGTTTAAAACTAAGCGTAGTATTTTTATTCATATATTTTATTGATATTTAAAAAAATGAACGGAAGCCCATTGTTTTCTTAATTTTGGGTCACCATCTTTGGTGAAAGTTGTTCTTATCAAAAGCTTATCAACAATAAGTTCATGACTGCCCTCTCTTAAATTACTGATATCAATGTAACATTGATAGACCTTTTGATTTGAATCTTGTCGTATCACTTTTGTCCACTTTAAATTTGATAATTCTATATTGTCAATTGAAAATTTATATAAGTCAAAGGGTTCTTTAATCTTTTCCCATTGTAATGAATCAATAATCTCTTGATACTTTTCATTCAATATATTCACATAATTTTTATCCTCATCATAATATGCTAATTGAATTTTTAGATAATTTTCAGTTACTTCTTCCGAAGGTAATAAAATCCTACCAAACCTACTCTCACTTGGACGTGCATCTTCATAATACCATTCTTTTCCTGACCAAACCAATTGGTCATCACTTAAACTGATTTCATGAAAAAATAAGGAAAAATCTTTAGTATCATTAATGATAAATGGAACGGTTATCAACATTATAATAAACTGATAAATAGAAAATTTTAAATTTCCAATATTACTCAAATACACCGCACCAAGTGTACTCATAATATTTGCTTTTCTTTGGTTGTTCTTTTTAAGCTTTTTATAAAAATAACCGTAAACTACAAATCCAATAATAGAAATTAAAAAAAGAATATAAACTGTAAAAAAACTCAAATCAAAAAGCTTGTAAATAAAAATGAGGAATATTAGATATAGCGTGATTGGAACAAAAATAAAGGCTAGATAAACTGGTATACCAAAAGCCATGCTACAAATTCTTTCGAGTCTCATGGTTAGTTTTTCAACATCGCCAAATG
>JBKBOP010000133.1:0-4896 GCA_046293575.1 Flavobacterium sp.
TGCCGATCCATCCGTGGGAGGCGAAGGGAATGGACTTCGACCGAAAGCCTTGATGTTGGATGCTTTGGCGGGATGTACAGGTATTGATATCGCTTCGCTGATGCCAAAAATGAAAGTGACTCCCGATCGTCTCTATATTAAAGTAGTTGGTGAATTAACCGATGAGCATCCCAAATACTACCACAAAGTGAAAGTGGAATATCATTTTTTTGGAGACCGACTTGATATCGACAAGCTCAATAAGATGATACAACTCTCTGCAGATAAATATTGTGGAGTTATGGCAATGTTTCGTAAATTTGCTGAAGTTGAGCTGAAGTTGCAAGTGCACCCCGCTTAGTATTTATACGCCACAAAAAACTTTTATTATGAAAACCCGATGGACAATCAAACCCAAGCCAGACGAGGCTCAAGTGCAGTTATTGGCACGATCGCTCAATCTTCAACCTTTGTTAGCCGAACTTTTGGTGCAAAGAGGAATAGCAACCTACGAACAGGCACGACTTTTTTTTAAACCCACTTTAGATGATTTACACGATCCTTATCTTATGAAAGATATGGATTTAGCCGTGCATCGCATTCTAAAGGCCGTAGAACAACATGAAAAAATTCTCGTCTACGGCGATTATGATGTAGACGGAACAACAGCCGTTTCTTTAATGTCATCCTACTTAAAATCTTTTTATGAATGGGTGGATACCTATATTCCAGACCGTTATAACGAAGGCTATGGTGTTTCTTTTCAGGGCATTGACTATGCCGAAGATAATGGCATGACTTTAATCATTGCTTTAGACTGTGGGATTAAATCCATTGATAAAGTGCTATATGCCAAAGAAAAAGGTATTGATTTTATCATTTGTGACCACCACAGACCAGGAGATGTGTTGCCGGATGCAATAGCTGTTTTGGATCCCAAAAGAGACGATTGCCATTATCCTTTTGATGAACTTTGCGGATGCGGAATTGGTTTTAAACTCATTCAAGCTATCGCTAAAGAAAAAGGTCAAACCATTGACGATTTATTGCCTTATCTTGATTTAGTAGCCACTGCCATAGCCGCAGATATCGTTCCCATGAATGGCGAAAACAGGATACTGACCAAATTCGGATTGGAGGTTATCAACTCAAATCCACGTCCGGGAATCAAAGCTTTGATTCACAATTTGAAAAAAGAGGAACTCAATGTGTCAGATGTGGTTTTTATCATTGCTCCCAGAATCAATGCTGCCGGAAGAATTCGTCATGGTAATTATGCGGTTCAATTGCTTACGGAATTTGATTTGGAACAAGCCCTTAGTTTTGCTGAAGAAATTGAAAAATTCAACCAAGACCGAAAAAGTTTGGACCAGCAAATTACTTTTGAAGCTTTGGAACAAATAACTCAGAATGGAGAAGAACTAAGATGTTCTACTGTTGTTTACAATGAACATTGGCACAAAGGTGTTATCGGTATTGTGGCCTCAAGATTGACTGAGACTTATTACCGCCCTACTTTAGTTTTTACAAAAAGTGGTAATAAACTCGCAGCTTCGGCCCGTTCTGTCAAAGATTTTGACATTTATAATGCTTTGGAACAATGTGAAGAGGTGTTGGAACAGTTTGGCGGACACAAATATGCAGCGGGTTTAACCCTTTCTGAAGATCAATTTTTAGCTTTTAAACAAAAGTTTGAAGAAGTAGTAGCTGCTTCTATCACAGAGGAACTTTTAACCCCTGAAATTTTAATTGACTGTGAAGTAAATTTAACTGATTTCAACGATAAATTCTTTAGAATCTTAAAACAATTTGAACCTTTTGGGCCAGAGAATATGGCTCCTGTTTTTATCACTAAGCATTTAAAGGACAGTGGTTATGGCAAACCTATTGGCAAACAAGATGAACATCTTCGGTTATTTGTCAGGCAAGCAAATTCTGAGGGTTTTGCTGCTGTTGGTTTTGGATTGGGGCATTGTTGGCCTTTATTAGAAAATCAAAAAGCTTTTACTGGGGTGTATAGTGTGGAAGAAAATCATTGGAACGGTCAGGTGACCATGCAAATCAGACTAAGGGATATTAAAACAGAATAATACTACTTGAATTCCTTTAATTCAAAGCGTTCGCCGTCAAAAACACCATAAGTAAAATAGCCAATCCAATCACCAAGATTGATGTATTTTGAGTTTTCGTTTAAATCAATTTCCATGGGAAGATGCCGATGACCAAAGACAAAATAATCATAATGTTTAAAGGTGAGCTTTCGTTTGGCATATTGTACGAGCCATTCTTGGTCTTCGCCTAAAAATTTCACATCATCATCTCCTGATATCAATTTGTTTTTTACGGAAAGATATTGAGCTAGCTGTACGCCTATGTCAGGATGCAACCATCGAAACAACCATTTGGAAAAGGGATTGGTAAAGACTTTTTTCATGCGTTTATAGCCTTTGTCTCCGGGGCCTTTTCCATCACCATGTCCAATTAAAAAAGAGGTGTCGCCAAAAACAAATTCTTTGTTGTCATGATATACAGGGATGTTGAGTTCCTTTTCGAAATAGTCATGCATCCATAAATCGTGATTGCCCACAAAGAAGTAGATGGGAATTCCACTATCTCTAATTTCGGCTAGTTTTCCAAGCACACGAACAAATCCTTTTGGAACTACGGTTTTATATTCAAACCAAAAATCAAATAAGTCTCCCAATAAAAAAATGGCAGTGGCATCTTTTCTGGCTTCTTCCAACCATGCCACAAATTTCTGCTCTCTCGGGAAGCTTTTTTCAGGGGTAGGAGCCCCGAAATGCTGGTCGGATGCAAAATAGAGTTTAGTGTTCAATCTTTTTTTTTCAAAAGTATTAAAAATGGATGAATATCTTTTTAGGCTAAGGTGTTTCAACGAAATAAAATAACATTTTATCGAATAAATGTTACGTTCATCGGTTTCATTGCATATTTAACTTGTAATGATTTCTTAACGTAGAATAAATATTTAAATTAGTTCACTATTTTAAAGAAACAACTAAACTTCATTTTTATGAAAAAAATTACACTACTACTTTTTACGGTGGTATTTTCATTACATTCTTATGCACAATTAGCATTGGAGGGTTTTGAAGGAGCTACCTTTCCTCCAACCGGATGGGTTGTGATGGATAATGGAGTGGGAACCGTGAATTCTTGGACAAGAACCAATGTTGCCACTAACGTTTATCAAGGAACATGGTCTGCTTTTATGACTCGAGAAAATATTGGTCAAGGAAATACTTCCGAAGACTGGTTGGTTACCCCACAAATTACTGTACCTACTAATGGACAATTAAGGTTTTTTGCAAGGAGTACACTAGCAGGAAATCAAGGTACGTTATACCAAATTAGAGTTTCCACCAATGCCAATCAAATGGCACAAGGTAACTATATTATTATACAGCAATATAATGAAGATGAACTTTCAGACCCCTTTGGTCAATATGAAGAGAAAATATTGAGTTTGGCGGCATTTCAGGGTCAGAGTATTTATGTGGCTTTTGTGATGCAATACACCCAATTGGGCACTGCTTTGAGTGGAGACCGTTGGTTGTTGGATAATGTTGAGGTGGTGGAGCAATGTATAGATCCTACTAACTTAAGTGCTTCCTCCATCAGTCAAACGGGAGCTACTTTATCGTGGGACAATCCTGGTGGTGCAACTCAGTTTGAAGTGGAAGTAGTTCAAGTGCCCAACCTTCCAACAGGAAGCGGGATACTCACCCCAAACAATCCTGTAACCACAGCTCAGCTTGGACTCACTTTGAATGAAAGTACTGAATATCAATTTTATGTGAGAGCGGTGTGTTCCAACTCCAATAGTTTGTGGATAGGGCCATTTGATTTTGTTACTAAATCTCCAGGTGAAACCTGTGATGCCCCAATCGTTGTTGGTGCGTTACCCTATAATACTACAGACAACACGTCAAACTATGGTGATGATTATAATGGTTCACCCGGACCCTCAGGTTGCGGAACCAATTCTGGTTACTTGAATGGTGACGACGTTTTTTATGAGTATACAGCTACCTTTAATGGTACGATCCAAATTGCTATGACACCCACCGGGCCTTGGTCTGGTTTATTTGTGTATAATAGTTGTGCCAATGTAGGTGTGAGTTGTATTGCCGGTGTCGCAAACGGTCAAGCAACTCCAAGAGTTATTGAGTTGCCGGTTACCAATGGCACTACCTATTATATTGCTATTTCTACGTGGGCAAATCCTAATCCACAAAATACCGCCTATAATTTAACCATTCAACAAGTTAACTGTCCACCACCAACGAATTTAACCGCTGCATTGGTTGGAGAATTGAACTATCAATTGTCATGGAATAATAACGGTGCTACTCAGTTTGAAGTAGAAGTGGTTGCTTTACCTGGAACACCAACAGGTAGCGGTATTTTAACCACTTCCAATCCAGTTACCACTGCTGATTTAGGAATTACATTATTACCAAATACCCAATACCAATTTTATATACGAGCTGATTGTGGTGATGGTACTTTTAGTTTATGGCCGCCTCCAGGTACTTTCAGTACCGTTTTGGGAGAAAATTGTTCTGCACCTATTAATGTAACCTCCTTGCCCTATTCGACAAATGACAATACAGAGAACTATGGCAACAATGTTACTGGTGCTCCGGGATCAAGTTGTGGTTCTACCTCCAATTATTTGAGCGGGAATGATGTGTTTTATAGCTATACCCCCCAGAATAGTGGTATTATTGAAATCAGGCTAACGCCCAACGGTACAAGATCGGGTTTGTTTGTATATAATAGTTGTGCTAATGTAGGTTTGAGTTGTGTGGCAGGCGTCGCCAATACTACACAAAACCCAAGGATTATTCAATTGCCGGTAACTGCGGGAGTTACTTATTATATAGTGATTTC
>JBKBOP010000134.1:0-4763 GCA_046293575.1 Flavobacterium sp.
TATGTAACTTGGGAGGCAATAGATCAATATGCAGCCAAAGCTACCATGACCTATGAGGGAGTGAGTTGCAGTGGATTATTTTACTTTAATGACGAGGGAGATTTTATCAAATTTGTAGCTCAAAGGTATTATGAACAATCTCAAAAGTACTATGATTGGGTGCTTGAAGTTCAAGAATATGATATTTTTGATGGAGTGAGAGTTCCTTCAAAAATGACTGCAACATGGAGGCTTCCCAGTGGTGATTGGTTATGGCTACATTTAAAAGTGGAGAAACTAATTTACCTTTAAAACGAAAAAAATGTAACAAATTAACCAGTAAATAGTCTATTTTATAGTATTAAACTTTTTTAAAACATGAAAACGATGAATAAAACTTTTATTTGGGTAGTGTTATTAGTCATGACTACTACCTTTTCAGAGGCTCAGAATGGAGCTAAAGCTACTATTTTTGAATACCGAATCGTAACCAGCATTGAATCTGTCGTGCCGATGGGATTAGGGCGTTCTAGAATTATTGAAAACGATCAGGAGCACGATTATGCGGCTTTTACCACCACCCGTTCCACAGAGGGAAAAGCTAAGACGTCTAAGAAGCGTAAAGATGCTAAAATCGATGACTTCAGAGAAACGACTTTATTGAATTTTTACAGTGCGGTGGGGATTAATTTCCAGAATGTAGCTAGTAATGATTCCATGTTGTCTTCTATGATTTCGGCTTATGCCAATGAGGGATGGGAATTGGCTTTTGTAACGAGTGGGGTAGAAAGTGATGCCGGTTCCAACGATGGAAAGGGTATCTTTATCACCCGATTTGTATTTAAAAGACCCGCACAAACGGAGCCTGATCAAGAATAATCATTTCCTAATTATTGAAAAACCGGAGGAAACTTCGGTTTTTTTAATTGCCTAAAATTCGGAGTCCGATGTTTTGCAGCATCGCTTTGCCGTCTAATCGTTCACGTGAAGCCTCTCGTGCGGAAAGCGAACCGTCATCATTTGGAAAGAATTCATAACTGATGGCAAACACTGGCATTTGATTAAAACTATCAAAAAAACCAAATCGTAAATCATGCATAATCCATTTTCCATTTTCCTGAGCCATAACATACCATCCTTCGGTGATATCTTGTAGTTTTTTATAATCTTCACTGTTTTTGACTTCTGGATAATTATCTATTGGAGTAGTTACTTTAGTAAAGGTAATTCCAGAAGTATCTGTGAATGCATAATCCGCTAACAGAAAACCGTCTTGGGTTTTTACATTAGCATTCCAAAGGATACAATTCAGGGGAGATGGTTTTACAATAAGCCCTTCATAGACAATGCCTTGTTGATCCAATGCTTTTTCAAATTGATTCACGGCAATGAGTTTAAGTACAACAGTGAACATCAAATAGGCGGTACTTATACCGATGCCTCGCCATACCCATTTGAATCTTTTTTCATAGAGTTTATGCTTCCACACTTTCCACAAACAAAAAATGAAGGGAAGGGTATAGAGCGGGTCAATCACAAAAATGGTTTTCCAAGCGAAACGTTGGGGCAATGGCCATAGGAACTGCGTACTCCAAGTGGTGAACAAATCCAACAGAGCGTGGGTCAAGAGCACTAAAAAAACCATGAGTGTGGTTCTTTGATACGTAATTTTAGGTCGTTCCCATCGATGGATCAATGCTCCCAATAAAGGAGCTATCACTACAAAAAACAATAACGAATGACTCACACCTCTATGAAATGCTACTGCGTCAATAGGCGAGAGCCATCTGCCGAAAATCACATCCAAATCAGGTAGTGTTCCTAAGATAGCACCATACAAAAAAGTGCGGTTTTTAAGTTGCTTTCCAGCCACAGCTTCTGCGGTAGCAATGCCTAAAACAATTTGGGTGAGTGAGTCCATAGCGAGATTTGTATTTACAAATGTAATGGACAGAAGGTGATATTGGCGTTAAATGAATACAAAAAAAACGCCGACTTTCATCAGCGTTTCAACATTTTGGTCAGCATGTTACTTGGTTTTTCCAATCACAAAAGCGATTATTCCACCAGTAAGACCACTAGAAACTACTGTTAAAACCACATCCATGATAATAGTAGTCCAATTAACATTTTCCATGGGTTCCATGCCCTGCATAAAGAAGTTCATACTCATAGCTACAAAAAAACCGATAACTGCACCAGCTTTAATCCCCGATGGAGCTGTGGAAATATTGGCCCACTTTAAAAAGATGTAGGCTAATAAAGCACAACTAAATAGGCAACCAAGGCCAATCATAATAAGGTTTTCTGAAGAACCTTCAGGCATTGGGAAGAAATCTTTGAATAATGTTCCCCATAACGCCCATCCAAGTAGGAAGTTAAAAATAGTTCCCACTAAAGTGGCAATAATAAAACTTTTTGCATTCATATGTTGAAAATTTATTGGTTAGTGTTATAAAATTATATCTTTTTCTTATAAAATTTCAACAGAATAGTTAAAAAATTAACTATTGTAAATTCTATCGTATAAATGTTGGTATTTTTCTTTAACAATTTTCCTACGTAGCTTCATCGTTGGGGTAAGGTGACCTCCGTCTATAGACCAGACATCAGGAGTGAGTTCGAATTTCTTAATTTTCTCCCAGTTACCAAATTTTTCATTGGAAAGATTCACTTCTTCTTGAATTCTGTCAATCACTCTTTGGTCTTTAACAAGTTCATCATTTGAAGCAGGTAACTGAATACCTCGTCGATTCCCCCATTCTTTTACAAAATCAAAGTTGACTTGTATAAAAGCAGCGGGCATTTTTTCGCCATCGCCAATAACCATAACTTGTTCCACAAAAAGGGATTGTTTCATGGCATTCTCTAATAATTGTGGAGCAATATATTTTCCACCGGAGGTTTTAAACATTTCTTTTTTACGGTCAGTGATTTTTAGGAAACCATCAGAATCAAATACTCCAATATCGCCTGTATGAAAATAACCGTCTTGAATAGCTTGTGCGGTAAGTTCAGGATCTTTATAATAGCCTTGCATCACGTTGGGACCTTTGCAAAGGATTTCTCCGTCGTCTGCAATTTTAACTTCCACATTGGTAATTACTTTTCCAACCGTACCAATTCTAAAGAGACCGTTACGCATATCGTTGACAGTAATGACAGGGGACGTTTCTGTGAGACCATATCCTTCCATTACGGGAATATTGGCAGCAGCAAAAACTCGAGCTAATCGAGGCTGTAAGGCGGCACTTCCAGAAACCATGACATCCAGTTTTCCTCCTAAGGCTTCTCTCCATTTTACAAAGATGAGCTTACGTGCTAGTTTGAGTTGTTGCTCATAGAACCAACCATTTTTTCCGTAAGGTTCAAACTTTAGTCCTAAATTCAAAGCCCAAAAGAACAGCATTTTTTTGATGCCGGTGAGCTCGGCTCCTTTGGCATAGATTTTATCATACACTTTCTCCAACAATCTTGGCACCACTGTCATCACATTGGGTTGTACTTCTTTCAGATTGTCTGTTATTTTTTCAATACTTTCTGCAAAATAGACCGATACCGAATAGTATTGGTAGATATACAGAATTACTCGTTCAAAAATATGGCAAATGGGCAGGAAACTAAGAGCCGTACTTTCACCTTCACTAAATGGAATTCTCGGGGCACTGTCCAACACATTCGAAACAATATTATTGTGAGTAAGCATTACCCCCTTGGGTCTTCCTGTCGTTCCAGAAGTATAAATGATGGTTGCTAAATCACTCGGTTTTACTCCAGCCATGCGAGAGTCTACCATCACGTGGTTCATCGTATCGGCACCCAATTCGAGGAGTTCTTTCCAGTTTTTGGCTCCTGGGATTTCATCAAAGGTATAGATGTCTTTAAGGGTGGGCACTTGATCGGCGATGGAGATGAGTTTATTGTAAACATCCAGGTCAGAAACAATACAATATTGAGACTCAGAATGGTTTAAAATATATAAATAATCTTCTGCGGAGATGGTGGGGTAGATGGGTACGGTTTGGGCACCCACTTGCAGAATACCGATATCCATTATGTTCCATTCGGTGCGGTTGTTGGTGGTGATTAAGGCAATTTTGTCGTTTTTATTGACTTCCAATCGCAACAAAGCCCTTGAAATGCAATTTGCCTTTTTGATGTATTCTTTGGTGGATGTTTTAATCCATTCACCATTATATTTGGTAACCAGACAATCTTCTTTGTTATTTTTGGAAAGCTGATAATAGGGAAAATCAAACAATCTTGTAATCTGCATAGTCTTTGTGTTTTAGATGTAGCAAATTAATCAAATTGTTATGAAAACGCAATAAATTTTTAAGGTTTAGTACGTTTTTAGGTTTTTATTTACCTGAAATTTGATAATTATTTAAAATTCAGAGGGTTGATTTATTTAAAACAGTTAAAAAAATAGGTTTGAATTTTAAATTTGTGATTGTTCTTAAAAATAGAGATCTATGAAGCTTACTCATTCAGTATTAATTAACTCTAAATACAGGGTTAAAATCTCCTTTAAATAAGAATTAGCCTAAACGACAATAATATAAGTTGTATTTTGAATATATTTGAGTTTATGAAATAAACTGTGTATCATTTTTCTATGAACTCAAATGCATAACCGGATTAGTTGTAATGCTATAAAAATTAATATTTATCTTTTCGTTTGACTATGAAAATAACATTTCTCATCAATCCTGTCCTAAACGTTTTTGATTGGGATTAAAAGTAACGATTTCACTAGTAATTAGCATTATTATTTTGATTTT
>JBKBOP010000135.1:0-4759 GCA_046293575.1 Flavobacterium sp.
AATCGCTTTTTGCGAACTATCGGGTTGTGGAATATCGGATACCTCCCATCCTTGTATGAGTCTAAAAGCATTCCAGATTTTATTGGCAAAAGACCTTCCGTTATTGCATAATTCTTCATCAAAAAGGATATCATTTCCAGCAGAGGCACTTAACAACAGTCCTACTCTCACACCATCGGCACCAAATTTTTCAATCAAATCTAATGGATCTGGTGAGTTTCCTAGTGATTTGGACATCTTCCTTCTTTGCTTATCTCGAACCAAACCTGTGAGATACACGTTTGTAAAAGGTTTTTCACCTGTGTACTCATAACCCGCAATGATCATCCTGGCCACCCAGAAAAACAAAATATCTGGACCTGTTACCAAATCATTGGTAGGATAGTAATACTTAAAATCTCTGTTTTCAGGTTCTAAAATCCCTCCAAAAACAGCCATGGGCCACAACCAAGACGAGAACCAAGTGTCCAAGGCATCTGCATCTTGTCTTAAATCCTTTTCGGAAAGATGGGGGTTTTTAGATTTTTCTTTTGCTAAGTAAAGTGCACTTTCAAGTGTTTCCGCCACTACAAATTCATCCTGACCAGCACCGTAATAATACGCAGGAATTTGTTGCCCCCACCACAACTGTCGAGAAATATTCCAATCGCGAATGTTTTCCAACCAATGTCTGTAGGTATTATTAAATCGAGATGGATATAACTTTACTTCTTCTGTTTCTAAAACAGATTTAATAGCAGGTTGTACCAAATCTTCCATTTTCAAAAACCACTGATCAGAGAGTCTTGGTTCAATTACAGCTTTAGTTCTTTCGGAAGTACCCACATTATTCATGTGAGATTCTGTTTTTTCTAAAACACCAAGTGATTGTAATTCCTCAGCAATTAATTTTCGTACTTCAAATCGGTCTTTACCTTGATAATGCAAACCAAACGAGTTAAGAGAAGCATCCTCATTAAAAATATCAATAATTTCCAATTGGTGCTTTTGTCCCAAAACTTGGTCATTTACATCATGAGCAGGGGTTACTTTCAAACAACCCGTTCCAAATTCTTTATCTACATACTCATCAAAAATGATGGGAATAACTCTGTTGCAAATTGGGACAATAGCATTTTTCCCTTTTAAGTGAGTATACCGCTCATCTTCTGGGTGAATACAAATAGCAGTATCGCCTAAAATAGTTTCAGGTCTTGTGGTAGCAATGGTCACAAAGGCATCGCTGCCTTCAATCTGATATTTTAAATAGTATAAATTCCCTTGACGTTCCTCATAGATTACTTCTTCATCAGAAAGCGTTGTTTTGGCCTCTGGATCCCAATTGACCATTCGGTATCCTCTGTAAATAAGTCCTTTGTTGTATAAATCTACAAATGATTTGATTACCGAAGCCGACATATCCTCGTCCATTGTAAATTTTGTGCGTTCCCAATCGCAAGAACATCCCAACTTTTTTAACTGTTCCAAGATAATACCACCGTGCTTATCTGTCCACTCCCAAGCGTGTTTTAAAAATTCTTCACGGGTGAGGTCTTCTTTTTTAATCCCTTGTTCTTTAAGTTTATTTACCACTTTCGCTTCGGTAGCAATGGAAGCGTGATCGGTACCTGGAACCCAACAAGCGTTCTTACCTTTCAATCTAGCTCTTCTGATTAAAACATCCTGAATGGTATTGTTCAACATATGCCCCATGTGCAACACCCCTGTGACGTTTGGAGGTGGAATAACAATGGTATAAGGTTCTCTTTCGTCTGGTTCCGAATAAAAAAAACGGTGTTCCATCCAATAGTTGTACCATTTTTGTTCAACACTTTTAGGATCAAATTGAGAAGGTATATTCATTTTAGTCAGGATATCTAAATTATTTTTTTGATAGCTGCAAAAGTAAGGATTTCAAAACGGTATTAAAAAAAGAAATAAATTTTTGAGTCAAAACAAATTAAGTGTAATTTTACACTCATAAAAGTTTAAAACCATGAAAAATCTGCTTTTAATTGTATTCATTAGTTTAGTTACCTTCTCATTGAGTGGTCAAAATGGGGCAAAAATTGAATTTAAAGCTCCCAACAATACGATTGATTATGGGAAAGTATACCGCGGAGAAGATAATGGTTCTCGAGTTTTTGAATTTACCAATACCGGAAATGCTCCCTTGGTGATTACTGATGTAAAATCAACTTGTGGTTGCACCGTACCTTCAAAACCAAAAGAACCTATCATGCCGGGTAAAACAGGAGAAATTGAAGTCAAATACAACATGGCTTTAGGACCGATTTCAAAAAGTGTTACTGTTGAAACCAATGCAGTGAACCATGAAAATGGTGTCGTAATTCTTAAAATAAAAGGAGAAGTCATAGAAAAACAAGCGATTAATATTTTAGAGCCAAAGAAAGTGGGACCAATGCAATAATCTTAAAGCGTTTTTTCAATAACAAAAGTAAAAGTATACACCACTTGATTTCTCTCAACTTTGAGAGAAATTTTTTTTCCAGCTTCACTTCTCAAGATTTGATTTATTTCTTCCAATGAAAGCTCTCCAACACGCTTTTTATTTATTTCAAGCAATAAATCATCTTCTTTCAAACCAGCTTTATATGCGGGAGAATTATTCCTGACCGCACCAATCGAATAAATCGGCTTTAAATTAAACTTATAAAGAAAATCACTTTTTTTAGCTGTATAATGAGACTCTTGCGATGCTTTAGCTGGATTTGTATTTAAGGAAATGGTTTCCTGCACCCACTGCATCCCAATTTGATAAATTACCAAACCACTCGCATTGTATTGATATTCTTGTTTAAAATTTGAATTTTTACGAGCATATAAGATTTGATTTTTATAGTCAAAAACCAAGTGCATTCTTTTTAAAACTCCTCCACCAATGGAACCACTTCGGTTTTCAACCAATTTCACATTCATTAATGAAATGGAATCAGGAAAAGCCGTTATAGGTCTTATAAATTCAAAATCCTGAATGACTAATTGCTCAATTCTCGCTTGCTTTCCATAAACATCACCACTAAATCCTTTTCCTAAATACTCTTCAAAATGAGGCTCAGGCACTTGTAGTCCTTTCACTAAATGTTGAAACAACCATACAGGATAACTGTTTCCGGTATCAATTAAAAATTTAGCTTCCGATGCTAACTCAAAAGTTGTAAAATGGCCATTTACATAGGGCTTATTGCTTTCAACAGACATAGGAAGGGAAGTAAACTTACTTAATTTCCTAGAAAATGTTCGATGCTCATGAGCTCTCACATGAATTTTTTTGGATATATAATCAATCTGTATCAAATGATTTTTAAAAAAATGAGAGCCAATAATTCCGTTCACAGGAATACCCACAGTTGAGGAAAAGTTGATATCTTGATCTAAGATTATAAGTATTGTATGGTTTATATCTTTCAAAAATTTAGAAATAGAAAGCTGATTATGACTCGATTTGAGTGCTTCGATGGATTCTTGATTTCCTAAACCTCTTAATTTTATTTTTTCAAGGTTAAAGAACTTCACTTCTTCTTGCTCTTCAAGACTAAATAAAACGGTCTCCTCCACCCCAGAATCCAATAAAAAAGTCATAGGATAACCGTTCACTTCCACCGGAATAAAAATGAGGTTATTGATAAGTTTAAAACTAATACTTACCTGTTTTTTGTTGGATGTCAAGAAAAATCCATCCTGTGCAAAAACATTGAATGTGCACAAAAGAAACGTTAGAATACTAAATCTGAGCGAAAGCATCTTACTAAGATACTAAATAGAATTTGCAACAATCTTCAAAGATTCGTTAAAAAGTATTTCATCGATAATATGAATAAAATAAATTGAGCTTCCCGAAAAAAAATTGCAATTTTGTACTTCAAATTTTTAATCATGCCTAAAATTTCAAATAAAGGGCTTCAAATGCCTGAATCGCCCATTAGAAAACTAGTTCCCTATGCAGAAGCTGCCAAAAAAAGAGGTGCTAAAGTATATCATTTAAATATTGGACAACCCGATATCAAAACCCCAAAAGCTGCCATGGATGCTGTTAAAAATGCTGACATCAGTGTGCTTGAATACAGCCACTCTGCAGGTTTTGAAAGTTATCGAAACAAATTGGCTGGATACTATTCCTCTCATGGATTACCGGTCAACACAGAAGACATCATTATCACAACAGGTGGTTCAGAAGCCCTTTTGTTTGCGATGGGTAGCACTATGGATACAGACGATGAAATCATTATTCCTGAACCTTTTTATGCTAATTATAATGGGTTTTCAACAGCTTCTGGAGTAAAAGTTGTTCCTGTGATTTCTACCATCGATGAAGGTTTTGCACTGCCTCCTATTGCGGCATTTGAAAAGCTGATTACCCCTAAAACCAAAGCTATTTTAATTTGTAATCCTGGAAATCCAACAGGCTATCTCTATTCAAAAGAAGAAATTCTCCAGCTAGCCGAATTAGTCAAAAAACACGATTTGTTTTTAATCGCTGACGAAGTATACCGCGAATTCACCTATGACGGTGCTACTCACTTTTCTGTTTTAAGTGTGCCGGGCTTAGAAGAACATGCGATTATGATTGATTCGGTTTCAAAACGCTATAGTATGTGTGGAGCAAGAATCGGTTGTGTGGTTTCTAAGAATAAACAATTTATGCAGACGGCTTTAAAATTTGCACAAGCGAGGTTGAGTCCTCCTACTCTAGCCCAGATTGCTAGTGAAGCAGCTTTAGACACTCCTGCTTCTTATTTTGAAGAAGTTATATCCGAAT
>JBKBOP010000136.1:0-4739 GCA_046293575.1 Flavobacterium sp.
TTTCAATTACTTCTGTTTTGTAATGATCTTCACTCCAATCTTCGTCCTCTAGTCTTTCGATGAGCATTTCTGCTGCTTTTCTACCCATTTTAATACCGTTTTGGCTCACCGTAGTAATGGTAGGAGAGGAATATTTTGAGATGATCCCATCGGTAAAACCAACCACAGCGATATCTTCTGGCACTTTTTTTCCATTTCTCATGGCAGATTTTATGGCTGTTACCGCAAAAAGTTCGTTGACCGCAAAAACGGCGTCTATTTTTTGGTTTTTGATGAGTTCTTCAATGACTTCTTCGCAGTGGTCGATGTCTTCAATTTTGAGAATTAATTTCTCGTTTACTTTTAAGTCATTTGTTTTTAAGGCTTTGATGTAGCCGTCGGTTCTAAGTTTGCCAACACTTACGTAGTCAACCGTTGTAATGAGAGCTATGTTTTTTAATCCTTTTTCGATGAGATTTTGTACGGCTTGAAAGGCGGCATTGTTGTCGTCGATGATTACTTTATCACAGAGAATATCATTGGTGACACGATCGAACATCACGACGGGCATACCTTGATTGATGACTTCTGTGACATGGTGGTAATCTCTTTTGGATTGGGTTTCTTTGGAAAGTGACATAATGAAGCCGTCTATACTCCCATTGGCAAGCATTTCCATGTTGATGACTTCTTTATCGAAGGACTCATCAGATAGACAGACCATCACATTATAGCCATGTTCATTGGCCACCTGTTCGATGCCGCTAATGACCGTTGCAAAGAAATGGTGCACGATTTCAGGGATAATTACCCCAATAGTCTTTGTTTTTTTGTTTTTAAGGCTAAGGGCTATATTATTGGGTTTGTAGTTGTATAGTTTGGCAAAAGCTTGCACTTTCTGTCTGGTATCTTCACTAATTTCTGAGCTGTCTTTTAATGATTTTGAGACGGTTGAAATGGAGACATCCAATTCTTTTGCAATTTGTTTTAGGGTTACTTTTCTTTTCATGCAAAGCTGTTTTTTTGAAAATTATTACTGCTATTAGTATTCCATAGTAATGTTAAAAAAAGGGAATCTTTTTCAAAGATAGTTTCAAAATCGCTTAAAAACCAAATGATGAATAGATAATAAACTAACGCTATTTTTTTGGTATTGAAAAAATTAGGTCTCTAAAAGTGATAAGTTGTAAAACTTTTCAACACGAAAACGTTTTCGCGGCTCAATTAACGAATGTTCTTTTCAGATGATGTAAAATTTACGTAATTTTAACTTTTGAAGTAAAATACAAGCACAACAAACTCAATTTTTTAACCTAAACAAACTGTATGAAAACAATGTATCAGAAGTTTTTGTATGTATTGATTCTCTTGCCTTTCTTGGCTTTTGCTCAAGGAGGTACGGTATCTGGAACGGTCACCGATGGTGAAACTGGAACGCCATTACCGGGAGTTAATATTATTGTAAAGGGCACTACCAATGGTGCCACCACAGATTTTGATGGAAATTATTCTCTTTCAAGATTAACTAATGGAGATATTATAGAGTTCTCCTACATTGGTTATGTTTCCAACGCCATTTCTTATACCGGACAAAGCCGCATTAATGTAACCCTTGCAGAAGATTCAAGTCTACTTGATGAGGTGACGCTTGTGGCTATAGGTTATGGTGCTGTAAGGAAAAGAGACATGACGGGGTCTGTTACTCAGATTTCCGCCAAAGACTTTAACAAGGGTGCTAACGTAACTGCTGACAATCTATTAAATGGTAGAGTTGCTGGGGTTACCATTAATGCTGGTGGTGGTGCTCCTGGAGCAACCCCAACGATTAGAATTCGTGGAGGTTCGTCGTTATTGGCCAACAATGACCCACTTGTGGTTGTTGATGGTTTACCGATGGATGTTGGGATTTTAAACAGAATCAACCCTAACGATATTGAGAGTTTCTCTATCCTTAAGGACGCCTCTGCTACCGCCATTTATGGATCTAGAGCTTCGAATGGGGTTATCTTAATCACAACCAAAAAAGGTGGTAAAACACTTCAAGTGGAATACAACACTCAATATGGTAGTGGTACAAAATTCAATAAAATTGAAACGTTTAATGCCGATCAGTTCAGAAATTTTATTGGAGGTATTGATGCCAATCCTGCTTTGTTTCCAGGTCAAGTTTTGTCTGACCGTTTAGGAAATGCGAATACTGACTGGCAAGAAGAAATTTACAGACGAACTGATTTTATTGATAACAATTTATCTATAAGAGGAAGTCTTTTCGATAGAATTCCAACACGATTGACTGTTGGTAACACCTATCAAGAAGGTTTGAGATTGACTGACAATTTGAACAGAAATACGTTTTCGTTGAACATGAATCCAAATTTCTTCGATGATCATCTTAAGTTGAGATTGTCTGTCAACTATACGAATACAAGAAGAAGAAATGCTCCAGGTGTTGAAGGTTCAGCTATCTTTTTTGATCCAACGCAGCCTGTTTATGACCCTGAATCTCCGTTTGATGGATTCTTCGAATTCAGAAATGGACCGGGTGTTGCTAATTTTGCTCCCATTGCACCAAGAAACCCAGTTGCAACCTTACTTCAAACCAATAATAGAAGTGTAAACAGAAAGTTGTTTGGTAATTTTGAAGTAGATTATAAATTTCACTTTTTACCGGAGTTGAGAGCCGTTGTGAATCTTGGTTATGATAGAGATTCTGGATTTAGTAGAGAACAAACTTCTAGATTTGCTTTATCAGGTCCTTTACGTTTAGGACTACCCATTGGGAATGACAGTTATAATGATGGAGTGGGTTACAATAAATTGTTAGATGCTTATTTAGTGTATAATAATACGATTGGTGATTTGGTTTTTGACGTTACCGGTGGTTATTCTTATCAAAAATTTGAATCTAATGGGTTCACTACCAGAAACAGATTAAACCCAGATGATGAACCTCAGTTTTTTAGATCAGATGATGTTGTATTAATTGGTTTTTTTGGAAGAACCAACCTTAATTTTAAAGATAAGTATCTTTTGACTTTAAGTTACAGAAGAGATGGTACTTCAAGATTTGGTGCAGACAATAGATGGGGTAATTTTCCAGCGGTTGCTTTTGCTTGGAAAATGAAAGAAGAATTTTTTGCAGATAACACCAAACTTTCAGATTTAAAGTTAAGATTAGGATGGGGTATAACTGGGCAACAAGATATTGGTGTTGGATTGTTTTATTTACCACAGTATTTTACAGGAGATCAAAATTCACAATATCAAATTGGAAATGATTTCCTACCAGTAGGTGTTCCAGGAGCTTATAATAGTGCTTTGAAATGGGAAGAAACCTATACTTATAATGCGGGTATTGATTTTGGATTTTTTGAAAACAGATTGAATGGTAGTATTGATGCCTATTACAAAAAATCGTATGATCTTTTCCAAATAGCTCCTTTTGCAGACGGAAGTAATTTCACGAATGAAGGTCCTGCTAACGTAGGTGATATGAACGTGAAAGGTATTGAATTCAACATCAACTATGATGTGGTGAGAAGTGAAGATTTCAATTGGAACGTGAATTTCAACATTAATAAATTTGAAAGAAGAATTGATAGAGTTGCTGGAGGAATTCCACTTTTTGTTGGATTTACTGGAGCGGGAACTGGAGGTACTTCGCAAATTATGGCTGAAGGCTTTACCCCTAACTCATTTTTTGTTTTCAAACAATTATATGATGATAGCGGTACTCCTATTGAAGGAGCCTTTGCAGATTTGAATGGAGATGGTATCATTAACCTTGATGACCGTTACATTTATAAAAACCCTGATCCCGACGTGGTTTTAGGTTTTAATACCAGTTTGGATTATAAAAACTTTGACTTGGCCTTTAATTTAAGAGCTAGTGTTGGAAATAGAGTTTTGAACACCACACGTTCGACAAGAGCTTATTCATCGATCGCACTTAATGGAGTATTGCAAAACGTATCACCTTATGTTGAATATACTCAGTTTGTGAACCAAAGTAATGAAACGGTTCTTTCGGACATGTTTATAGAGAATGGTTCATTCTTGAGAATGGACTTTGCAACTTTGGGATATACGTTTCAAAAATGGTTGGATGGAAAAGCTTCTTTGAGATTGTTTACTGGGGTGCAAAATCCTTTTATTATCACCAAATACAATGGACTAGATCCTGAAATTAATGGTGGTATTGATGCTACTATATATCCAAGACAAAGACAATTTTTGGTTGGAGCTAATATAAAATTCTAATTAAATAGTTATGAAAAAAGTAGTTTATTTATTATTTCTCGGTATTTCTATGTTGTTCATTTCATGTTTGGATGACTTAGATATTAAACCGGAAGACGCCTTAAGAACAGAGGCTGATGATTTCTATTCAAGACCTGGGGCTTACAGACAAGCCATTGCGGGAGTGTATGGAAACTTGTCTCTAACAGGAACAAATGGACCCGGCTCTTCAAATATTGGCGGTTTGGATGCAGGTACCAGTCAATACGGACGTGTGTATTGGTATATGCAAAATCTAACCACAGATGAGGTTATCTGGAGTTATGAAAACGACCCAGGGGTTAGAGAATTACAAAGAAACATTTGGAATGCTGCCAATCCTATTATTCGAGGCATGTATGCTAGAGGGATGGCTCAAGTGACCTTTGTAAATGAATTTTTAAGACAATCTACTCCAGAAAAGCTAAGTTCAAGAGGGGTTAGTGATACAGAACAAGCAGAAATCGCTTTTTATCGTCAAG
>JBKBOP010000137.1:0-4625 GCA_046293575.1 Flavobacterium sp.
ATCCGGGAAGTTGGAAATCTTTAACGAACCGTTTTCCAGAAAAGTCACTTACCCTACCCTTAAGTTTTTCTTCAAAGTATTGAATAAGAAGAATTTCCATTTTGGGATGTAAACCTAATAGTTTTTGAAAATTATCAATTAGTTTTTCCAAATCACTCGGAGCACCCAGCACTGACATTTTTTTTAAACCTTCGTCTTTATATAGGTGTTGGTAATATATACTTGCCGTGCCACCCACAGAATGTCCAATGAGGTATGGAATTTCATAGATGTCTTGAATAATTTTTATAAATGAAGCCATTTCAGGTATGCTGAATAATTTTCCATTAGCCATACCATGTGCAGGGCCATCAAAACAAGTGACACTAAAATTATGTTCTAAAAGTAAGTTGATAAAGGGTTCCCAGCGTGCTGCATTGCTTTCCCAACCATGGACCAACAAGACGTGTTCGGAACCTCGTTTCCATTGATAGACTGGAAAGGTGATTTGGTTGAATGTTAAATAATCAACCTTAGAAGATTTTAATATTTTCGGTAAACTATTTGGGTGTAAGAAACCTTTCCTAGGCTTACTAAACAGTTCAAAGGCCAATTCGGTTGCTTTTTTTGGAGCAATACGAAACATAGCATTTAGATAGTTACCAATAATTTTAGGGAGCAGTGCATTCATAAAAAAATCCCGAATGAATCGGGATTTATAGTTTATAGATTTTTGAAGATTTCTTCCATTTTCTCCACTTCTTCGGTGGCTAAAACGTTGTCCACTAAGATTCGACCACTGTGTTCGTCGGTCATTATTTTTTTTCTGGCTGCAATCTCCACTTGCGTCTGTGGTGGAATGGTAAAGAAAGATCCTGCCGAAGCACCTCTTTCAATGGAAACCACCGCAAGTCCGTTGCGTACACTACTTCTAATCCTTTTGTAAGCTTTGATAAGTCTTTCTTCAATCTTTCCTTCATATTCGGCAGAAAGTTTCATTAAAGCTTCTTCTTCTTTTTGAGTTTCCGCCATAATATCATCCAATTCTGCACTTTTGTGTTTCAAGTGATCTTGTTTCGAATTGTATTTTTCGGTGGCCTCAACAATTTGATTTTTCTTGAACTCGCTGGATGCTTTAATTTCCTTAATGTGCTTTTCAGCCAATTGAATTTCCAATTCTTGAAATTCAACTTCTTTAGTTAGGGAATTAAATTCTCTATTATTACGAACTTCTTTTTGTTGCTCTTTATATTTTTTGATAAGCTCTTTGTGCTCTTCAATAGCAATTTTTTTGCTTTTAACTTGTTCATCATATACATCCAAGTCAGCTTTTAATTTCTCATATCGAGCCTTCAAACCTGCCACTTCATCTTCTAAATCTTGCACTTCAAGAGGAAGTTCTCCTCTGACGTTTCTGATTTCATCTATCTTAGAGTCAATTAACTGTAAGTCATAGAGTGCTCTCAACTTCTCTTCAACACTCATTTCTTTCACGTTTGTCATAATTTAAAAGTACTTAACCGGATTTGTATTTTGTTCTGATAAAAAGATTCTACCTGTTTCAAAGGCAGGTGCAAAATTAAGCATTTTTTCTTTAAGATAATCAACGATATAATTTTTTGTAAAACGTTCGCTTTCAAAGTGACCCACATCCATCAAAATGATTTGGTTTTCAGCTTCATAGAACTGATGGTATTTCAAATCTGATGTGATAAAAACATCTGCTTTTGCTCTGATGGCTGCTTTAATAGCAAAACTTCCTGAACCTCCCAGAACCGCCACACGCTCAATGGGTTTGCCCAAGATTGCAGAATGTCTGATAATGCCACATTCTAAACAGTCTTTGACATGTTTAAGAAAATTTTCTTCTGTCATAGGTTTTGGTAGGTTCCCTATATGTCCCAACCCAATATTCTGATGCTTATTTTTCAATTCATAAATTTCATAGGCCACCTCTTCGTAAACATGATGATTGAAAAGTGCCTTTAGTATGCTGGATTCTAAGTGTTTTTCGAAAGTTACTTCAATTTTTATTTCTTCATTCTCCACAAATTCAAAACGCTCTCCAATTTCGGGATTGCTGCTTTCATTTCCCATATAGGTACCAATACCTTTAGAGCTAAAACTACAATCTTCATAGTTGCCAATATTACCGGCACCAGCTTCAAATAAGGCATTGCGAAGTGTTTCGAAGTTCTCAGGAATAGTAAAAGTCACTAATTTTCTAATGTAATTTTCTTTTGAAATCAAGACCTTGCTATTTTCAATTCCTAAAGCTTTACACATGATTTTATTCACACCTTCTGGATGGTTATCCAATCCCGTATGAACGGCGTAGATAGCAATATCATGTTTGATAGCCAGAATAATTGCTTTTTCCACATAATTGGAACCCGTAATTTTTTTTAATCCTGAGAATAGAATTGGATGAAAGCAAACCACCACATTACACTTTGTATCAATGGCTTCTTGAATGACATTTTCCAACGCATCATGACACACCAAAATACCTGTGATGTCTTGCTCGAGGTTACCTGTCAGCAGACCAACGTTGTCAAAGTCCTCTGCATAAGAGGTGGGAGCCATGTTCTCTAGTAACGGTAATAATGATTGTATAGTCACAGTTAGGTTATTTTTTTATAATCAATTTTACAATTTCGTTAAGGTCATTGCCTCGAATATGCACCATATACAAACCATCGGTTATACCATTAAGTGAAAAACTTAATTGAGAAGTTGAGTCGGGAAGAAGCTTCTTGACTTGTTGTCCTAACATATTGTACATAACAATCTCATGCATTGAAGTCGTACTAACTAATGTTACCTCTTCTTTTGCTGGATTAGGGAATAATTGTACGTGAGTAACACTAGGTAAGTTCACATGCAAGGACATAGGGGTTCCTTTTAAGGCGATATTATCAAATCGATTATTTCCATTACTGGTAGTAGTATTCCCTTGAAATGAAATTCTTATTTTAAAATTCGGGTTGTTTTCAACTCCAGGAATATTGGATAAATCCAAAGCAACCAAATTATAATCTTCTTCAATGTCGAATTCTGTTTGACTCAATCCTTCTTGAATGTAATTGGTGCCATTTACACTGTAGGCGATGATATTTTTCAGCATACCCTGACCTGATCTTTGTACAGCATAATCAAAAACAATATTTTCAAATCCGGTGGTGGGCAGGTCAAATACCAACGTCCTTAAAACCGATGGATTCCTTACTCGGGCTCCACTTCCTGCTGCCTGTCCCATGTATACATTTATTTCGCTACCGGTATTAATTACATCAATATCTCGAGCTCCCGTGCCGGTATAGGTTAAGTTGACAGATTGGAGGTCTTCGTGATGAAAATCTGATCCAATAGTCGTAACATCATTAGGGGTTACTAAAGAGTTAAAATGCCAGTAATACAACAATTCGCGATCACCCAAACTCGGATTTTCAAAATGGGCTGTGATGCTTGTGGCTTGACTAATCATCAACATGATGTTGGGATCTTCTGCATTGGGTTGAATCACCGCTCCATCAACGACCCAATGACTAAATTCATAGCCAGGTGCTGCTTCTGCTTTTAACAAGGTTTCTATGTTTCCATACATTTGGGCTTGAAATGGAAACTGGCTTAGCAATTCAGAATTCATTTTTATTTTGCCACTTCCTTCAGGAAAAACATCATAGCTACACAAAAAAGGACCACTAAGATTATAACAACTTGCTAAACTTGTTACTAAGGATTGGCATCTCGTATTGATAAAATTGCGAACATTTTGCACATTGTTTTGCCATGTGTTCATATTGCCCCCCCATCGTTGGATTTGTCGGGCCATTTCAGGTGCAATAACATCCACCATACTATCCAAAACGGCAATGGATCTTTCACAAGACAAATGGGTATTCAATAAATCAGCATAACGGGTCACATAGCGTTGTCTTGCGGTGGGACTCTCTTGTATTAATTTTTTTAAGATTTGAGCGTGACCACTTCCCACAGTTAGATTTTCAACCTGACAAGGAGGAGCTGTAGCTGTCACGTTTGGCATACCAGTGAAATTGGTATAATGCCCTAAACCTGCTTCCTGATCCCAAAGGATATAACGCCATTTTTGAGCTTGTCCCGTTGGATTTAAACCTCGCCACCAACCTGTGTTATAATTAAGCCAATCTCTTGAAACTACATAGGAGTTGATCACAAAATAATCAATCAAGCTCTCAATATTAAGTTGGCTGTCTATATAATCAAAGTTGGAGGGGTCCCCAATATCATTGGTTTGAATAAAATTACGCAATGCATTCCAATCATTAATAGCAGGCTGATTTCCAAAATGTGCTTCGGTGCCTCCCCAGGTTTTTAGAAATTGTAAATAAACATCACTATCTCTAAACAAATAATCCTGATTATAATAAAAGTCCGTGTAGTTATTATCGTCCACGCGTTCCCGCAAATCATAAACGCCCCAATACTGACCATTTACATAAAGAACAACATTGGTCGAACTTCTCTCATCCAAATTCAACCCACTCAATTGTGAAAGGGTTTGCACATAGGAATCTCTAATATGAGCACCTCCCGTTGCAAATGGATAGTTGTCGTTGGCGGCTGCTTTGACCATCAACCTTCTGAATCTCGTTCTTGGAGAA
>JBKBOP010000138.1:0-4581 GCA_046293575.1 Flavobacterium sp.
ATCATATAGACTTAAACACAGGCTTATAGTTGTTGCATCTAAAAGGAATATTTTTGACTTAATCTTGAATTTAACACGCTTTAAGTTGGCTTGCTGTCCAAAACTTTTCAGTAGAACATAGTAAAAATCCCTGAAAAGTGTCCAGTCGCGATGTTTATTTTGGTAACTTATTGTAGATTTGGAAGGTGCTCTTTGGATGCCTAGATGATTAAGGTTTCCCGTGGCAGAGCGAAGCCCATTACTAATGTCCCGAACCGATTGAGTCTTGGCAAATTGGCAAAAAAGCATGGATACTAAATGTGTCCAGCTATTAAAACCTTTTTGATGTTTGTCGGTTTGTTTGGTTTTTACTAGTTTAGAAAACTTTGACCTGTCTAATTTTGAAATTATCTGAGAGAACAATGTTATATTTGTCATAGAGAAAGGGGGTTTTGTGGTGCAACTCAAAGATAATTCTTTGAGACACAAAATACCTTTCTCTTTTTAAATCGTTTTGGACGCTATTGATTTCTCATCTATTTTTTAAGTTGTTTTACTTCTGGGATTTTAGCTCAAAATATTGCTGATGTAACTTTGTCTCGGTCGAACGAATTAGTAGTAAGAGATGTCAATAATAAGCGAATTTCCTCGAGACATCTACCTTCAAGTCATTCATTGGCTGGATTTTCTTCTCATATAATTGTGGTTAGAACCTCGGGAAATGAACTCATTGTTTATGATGAAAAGTTCAAACGAATTTCCAGTAAGTATGTCACTTCAAATGACGAAGTCAGAAACATCATTGGAAATACTATTGTAATCAAAACCCGCTCAGGAGAGATTATTACCTATGACCGACAATGGAAAAGAATTTCGAGAAGGTATGAATAAAACTAACTAAAAACAATCTATGTCAACCAAAGAAAATACTTCACTACTACTATTATTATAACTTTTTATTTCATGTAAACAAGACCTTGTTCGTTTTCAAGTACCGCAGCCACAAAATAGTAAGAATCAGTCTAATTTCTCAACCAAATGGCAAGGACAATTTTATGACCATCAAATGATTTTGAATTGTCGATTGAACCCTATTATATCATCAAAAAATCAATCGTAAACGACACCTTGACTTTTGAAGAAATTGAGAAGGAATATTTTATTAAAGGTGATACGATAATACATAAATCAACTCAAGAAAAAATTAAGTTTATTAGATTTTATGATTAACTTATTTCCGGCTTTGTTTTAACCGATACTATGTTCAATCTCCAAAAAGGGGATAAACTAAAAAAGTTTAAAGTGTACTATTTTCTCAATAAATCAAGTGATGCATCTGACGACTGGGAAGCATTAAAATTGAGTCTCCATAAGGGGGTTTTAAGAATGAATTCCATTTCAACTCAATCTGAGATTGATTTACTTGAAGAAATAACGGTGTCAGCAAAAGATTCTTCACCTCCCTTCATCGTTAATCCAACTAAAAAACAATTCAAAGAGTTTATCAAAAGAAATTTTGACTTACATTTGATTAATACAATTATAAATCAATAAAATTCATGAAAATATTCTGCACTTTTTTAAAATTTATATTTCTTTTATTTTTTCCGCATTTATTAATAAGTCAAAATAAAATTAATGGAAATTTTGACAGTGATAATAATTTTTTCAATCAATATGATAAAAAATATTTGATTGAAAATTTTAATGGAGAATATGCAAAATTTTCAAAAGGTGGATACTATGGTATAATTAATAAAAATGGTGAAATATTAATTCCTTTAGAGTATGATGAAGTTCTTATTACAGACACATTATTTTATGCAAATAAATATAATGAAAATTTTATTTTTAACATTAAAGGTGAAATAATTGATAAACCATTACATGATTTAGTTTTAAGAAGAAATGGGAGAAACAAAGAGAACTTTTATTACGACCAATTCAATTCAAATGAAGGAGTAATAAAAGGTAACAATATTATTTTTGATAGTGATTTTAAAGAAATTAAAAAATTAGATTGTGATAGAATTTATCATTTTAATGAAGGAATATCTGTTGTAATTAAATTTACAGATTTAGTGAATTCAAATTTTAATTGTGGATATATTAATAAAAAAGGAGAAATAATACTACCTATTGAAAATAGAGATTGTACGTTATTTTCAAATGGTCGAGCAACATTTTTAAAAGAAGGTGTTTATTCTATTATTGATAAAAATGGTTCTATTATTCGAACTTTTAATGACAAATCATCATTAAGTAGATTTTCAGATGGATTATGTAGAATTTGTAAAGAAAGAAAATGTGGATTTATTGATGTTAATGGCGTTGTTGTAATTCCTCTAATATATGATTTTGTTAATGATTTTCGTGGTGGCTTTTCAAAAGTTATTAAGAACGGTTTAGAAATATTTATTAATACAAGTGGAAAAGAATTTCAAGAAAATAAAGCTGGATTTGAAGATGGATATAGATTTAAAAGAGTAAATGAAAATTTTTATGTATATGAAAACATTTTAGGTGAAAAAATATTTGATTTTGAAGGTGAAATTAAAAGTCCTCATTATAAAAGCGGTTTGGTTATAGTTGAAAAAAATGGTAAAAAAGGAGCAATAGATAGAGTTGGGACTTTGACTATTCCTAATATATATGATGATCTAAGAATTGAAAATGGTAGTGTTATTGCGAAAGAAAAAGAAAAAGTTTGGATTTTAAATAAAAAAGGGGAAAAATTACTAATTATCTATGATAACTTAAAACATCCAACTTTGTTTCCTGTTGATAGCGACTATTTTGGTTTTATTAAAACAAATTTAGGTAATAAAACAGGTTTAGCATCTTTTAGAGGGAAATTGATATTGCCTAATGATTTTGAAAAATATGATATTCATATTACTGAAAAATATATTTTCACTTTTAAAGATAATAATTTAAAAATTTATAATCATTTAGGTAAATTGTTATTTCAATTTAATAACTATTTGAAAGTAAGTTACAATGATGAATATTTCTTTATTGAAGAAAAGAATAATTTACATATTTATGATAATAAATTTAAAATCGTAAATAAAATATCAAATATAAGTAATGATGAGTTAAAGAGCTTAAAACAAGTGTCATGGATTGAAAACAGTTATGTTTACCAAAACAATATTACAAAAAAATATGGTTATGTTTTAACTAAAAATTTTAAAATTCATAATCCAATTTATGACCATTTTAGAAAATTAAACTATTCAAATAAAATTATTTTCACATTAAATAATAGTAATTATATTTTAAACAATACTGATGGCAATGTGTTAATGTCAGATTTTGAAAATTTTAGAGAAATAAATTCAAATTTATTGATTAAATGGAAAGGTAAAGATGAGAAAAATAATTTTAATAATATTGATATTGAAGAAGTAAGTATGGCAATTAAACCAAACAAAAGAAAGTACGCTTTGATAGATACTGACGGTAATTTTTTAATTGATTATAGCTTCAATTATATTCATACTATTTCTGAATTACCTAAAAATATTTTAAAACCAAAGAATTCATTTTTTTACACAATTATCAACAGAAAGTATACTTTCTATGACAAAAATGGGAACCTAATAGAAAGCAACTGATTTATAGTTCTTATTAGTTCTCCAAAAACCTCTAATCTCTTCTCTGAATTAGTTTTCCATTTCTTCCAACCACTTTCTCGCATTGACAAACGCTTCCAACCAAGGCGATACTTCATCCTGACGCTCATTCGGGTAGTAGGCCCAGTTCCAAGGAAACATCGAACGTTCGATATGGGGCATCATCACCAAATGACGACCGCTAACATCACACAACATAGCTGTGTTAAAATCCGATCCATTCGGGTTGGCAGGGTAAGCCTCATAACCATATTTGGCGACAATCTGATACTGTGATTCCTCTAATGGCAAATGGAATTTACCTTCACCATGGGATATCCATACCCCAAGCGTACTCCCTACTAGGGTATTCAACATAACCGAATTGTTTTCTTGAATGGTTACCAAAGTGAAGTTACTCTCGTGTTTACGAGAGTTGTTGTGATGCATTTTCCCGTGTACTGGCAACTCAGGATGAATAAGTTCTAGTTCCATAAAAAGCTGACAACCGTTACAAATACCCACCGAAAGGGTGTCTTTTCGTTCAAAGAAGTTGAGTATTGCTAAACGGGCTTTTTCGTTGTATTTAAAGGCTCCGGCCCATCCTTTAGCTGAACCTAGTACATCAGAATTGGAAAATCCTCCCACAGCTCCGATAAACTGAACATCTTCTAGGGTTTCTCTTCCGGAGATGAGGTCGGTCATGTGAACGTCCTTTACTTCAAATCCGGCTAAGTACAACGCATGAGCCATCTCACGTTCAGAATTACTTCCTTTTTCTCGAATAATGGCAGCTATAGGTTTTCTTTTGTTTTCATGTAGTGGCAATTTCCCTTCAAAATGAGATGGAAATTGATAGAGTAGGGGCTGCCATTTGTAGTTGACAAAGCGGTTCGCCGCCAAGCCATTTTGGGTTTGTTTTTGGTCTAGTAAATATGAAGTCTTGTACCAAATATCTCGGTATTCAACGATGTCAAATTGCAAG
>JBKBOP010000139.1:0-2642 GCA_046293575.1 Flavobacterium sp.
AGTTTCTTCCATCACCATATCATGTTCTGTAGTTCCAACAGTATCAATGGACACAATGGCATCATCAATCGCACTTTTTTGCTCAGGAGTTAGCGTAGTACCTTTTTCATCAGAAATCTCAAATTTAATCTTCAATGCTTTCATAAAGGCTTTAACAGCCTCAATTTGAGCTTCATCTTTTGGATGCATAACGATGTGAATGGATGACATGGTGTGATGAATTTAAAAGTTGATTAATTTTTTGAAAGCTGTTTCATCTATAGTTTTGACCTAACTTGCTCCGCTATAATGATTCAGCATCAAACAAAAGTAATTAAATAAAAATAGTGCGACAATAGTGTTATTCAGTACTTTAAAAAATATCTGTTGCACACCTCCTGATTTTCAGAAGTATCTCATGCTTGCCAATACCTCAAATATAAGATTTTTACTTAATATCCGCTCTGCGAAGTCTCCTGACTTCGGAAAGCATATCACCAAGTTTCAATTTTTTTATACTTTCAAAATCTTTTGTATTTCAATCAATAACACCAGCTATTTTTTTTGAAAAGTAAAGCCAACAGATTCAAAATCATTGACCATATCGTAAATGATCAATGTAGAATCATTCACAAAAACTAATCTTTTTATTTTCGGAAATAAAAACAATGTAGCATCATTATCCCTAACCAAAGGTCCACCGGGGTAATTCGCACCGCTACCGCACGATTGCATCGTGTGGCCAATTATAATTCTCTCAGCCAGCTCTCGACCTGTCCCCACAAAACAATCATCACACAAAATCAACCCAAAACAATCCCACCCATTTACGGTTTTTCACATGTTGGAAAAATCTTTACCATCCACAACAACCAGCATCCTTATAAGAAAAAACATGAAAAACATGAGTTTTGAGATGAAAAAGTTGTATATATTTGATAATATTTACTAGTTGTGCGTAATTATATGAAGACCCTACTCAACATATTGACCTTATTAATTTTGACAGCAAATTTTGTTAACGGACAGACTATGGACAAAACACTACAAAAGCTAATTGACATTAAACTAATTGAACAAAAACAAGCAAATGACTTTGAAGAACTTCTTAAAAAAAGTGAAACAAAATCAAACGCTGTGTATTTAACAATTCTCTTTCAATCTGAATACAAAAAATTGACAGGACATAATTATTCGCAGTTTGGCAGTTATATTAGTTTTGGTGATGAAAAACCTAAACCAGCAGAACAGACCAAAATAAACGAAGAACTCATTCAATATCTTTCAAAGCTTAAATCTTGCGACTTAATAAGAGAAAATCAGTTTACTCATTTCCAATCCAAAGTAAATAATAATGAATTTGTTCATTCACTTCAATTATTACCATCTATAATTGAGCAAGTAGCATTAAAGGAACATATGAACCCTGAAAAACTCAAAGTATTTGCAGATAAACTCAAAAGCAAAGAAATTGTGAATTCAAAATATGATAGTCTCATTGTCGATATACAACAAGAAAAACTACAAAACCCAATTGAATTTTTAAATTACTGCAATAAAGCTGTTATTATTAGCGAACAAGATTATCCGAATGAACCAGAAAAATATCTTGAATTAATTCACAAGAAAACTGCAAGCATAATTCCCGAATTGGCCTTTACCGATTTTCAGTTTCAAATTGTTCTTGATAGTTCAATTTCAGACAACGATAGTAAATTCTACGATTTTGTTGTTTCACTAAAATCAAACGGCAAAAAATACAAACAGAAAAGCAGTTATCATTTATATAGTCCTAGCAAAAATCAATACTACGGAAACAAAATAGACCAACAAGAATATTACAAAATATTCAACAAAATCCTTGCTGACTTGCAATCGCCTTACAGACTGCACGAAGTAAAAGCACATCAAGGAAATGCGGTAGAATGGAAATTTTTTGGAATAATAGTATTGACAAAAGAACAAGCTGATTTACTTCACGGTGGTGGCGTTTATTTTACACCAAGCTACGAAAGCTTTAAAAATAAATTGACGAGCAAAAAAATTGAACAGACAATTGAAGAGTATAACAAGATTGGATTATTATCACACTTAACAAGTGAACAAATTGAAAAAGCAAAAGAGAAGGTTTCCGAACAAGAGAATAGCAATCTAAATGACGTGTTAATGGCTTTTCCTGATATTATTTATATGTTTGACGCAGAATTAGGTAATCTTGAAGACCCTTACGCTGAATTAATTCGAGAGTACAAGAAAATATCTCACAATGATTTTAATGCGACTGAAATATCTGACAATTTTGACATTGAAAAGAAAAAGAAAGTTGAACTAAAATTTAAAATTGGAAATAAGTCGTACAGCAAGACACTTAAAATTGAAAATGATTGGATTGATACTGAGTTTTTCAACTTCACAAAATCTGTTGTTTCAGAACAAAACTTGAAAGGACAGTTCTATGAACTTTATACAGGTGGACAAGAAGCAAGTATTATTTATTTGACAATTGAACAATACAATTATTTAAGAACAAATAAACTTTTAGTATTTGGTGACGAATGGCAGACGGAAGAAGAATAACTACGCACAATAGCTAGAGTTTCGTTGCGTGCGTAGCACGAACAATGAAACTCCTGTTGAACGGAACCGATTACTGTCCGTCCACT
>JBKBOP010000139.1:2651-4571 GCA_046293575.1 Flavobacterium sp.
ACTATGAAGAATATTGGGGGACATTTGACGACATAGATGAAATAGAATATAAAGATTACAAGTCCTTTACAATTGAAAAATCTGCCGAAGATTGGAAGAGAGATTATGAAAATTTGAGAAAAAGATATTACTCATTGTATAAAAAGAAAACGCTACAATTGAATGAATATCGAAATGCTTTACAAGATGAGTTTAAAAATAATATTGAGATACGAGTCAAAAGTATAGAGAATTATGGACATACTGTAGATAAAAGATTACTTGACCAAGTTTTTTCTGCTTTAAATGATGAACACAGCGGAATAAAAATATCATCAATTGTCGATTTTATTTATGAATAATAACTACAGGTAATAGCTAGAGTTTCGTTGCGTGCGTAGCACGAACAATGAAACTCCTGTTGAACGGAACCGATTACTGTCCGTCCACTATGGGGATTTCGATATGATTTTATAAAGATTTAGAAGAGGATAAGAAGTCCTCTTTTTCCATGCCTACCGGCAGGCAAGTTTTTTGAAGTGTATTCATTGGTTTTTATCGTGATTTCCTTCACTAATAGGCATAAGTTCCCCTACCCATACAATCAGTTTTTACAGGAACTTAAACTTTGGCTATCGCCAAGATACCACGCAGGTGGTCCTCGTTTATCAAAAATTAGAATCGTGTGCAAATTACCCGTTTTACAGCATTGGCATTTTCTGATTTTAGTGGCTCGAGCTGTTTTGACAGTAGGTTGCACTTGGAGTTTGGATTGCAAAAACCCAAGCTTTTGCCGTTTCCAGGTGCTACTTAAAAATCCGTAATGCCTTATTTTCACAAAGCCTTTAGGTAAAATGTGCAAGGCAAACCGGCGAATAAACTCCTGATGCGTCAGGGTCATCTGCTTTTTGATTCCGTTTTGCTTGTAGTCTTTGTAATCAAAGCTGACGTTTTGCTCATCAATGGCTTTGATACGGTGATTACTGATGGCAATTTTGTGGCTGTATCTCCCTAGATATTCCACCACTGACTTGGGACTTCCAAAAGGGCGTTTGGCAAAAACCACCCAAGGCTTTTGCCATAACCCTTGCCGTATTTGCTCGTATTTTATCGGTGCTTTGCTTTTTAGCTTTTGGCAATACTTCGCCCGAAAGACTTTGGATAAAGCCTTCACCGGAAAAAGAAATTTGCCGTCTGTGCGGATGTTTTTCCAATTACCTTCCTTATCAACACCACCACCGGGAACGATGCAATGCAAATGGGGATGCAGACTTAAATTCTGTCCCCAAGTATGTAAAACGGCAATCATCGCCATCTGTACCCCTTGGCTTTTACCAAACTGAGCTAGGGTTTCCCAAACGGCTTCAAACAAAACACCATAGACCAATCTTGGGTTGTGAATAGCCAAGGAGTTCAGACTCTGTGGCAAAGTGAACACCACATGAAAATAAGGCACCGGCAAGAGTTCGCCTGCTCTGGCTTGTATCCAATCTTCTCGGTTTTTTCCCTGACACTTCGGACAATGACGGTTACGGCAACTGTTGTAGCTGATAGTGAGGTTGCCACAATCATCACACGCATCGATATGACCACCCAAGGCAGCTGTTCGACACTTTTTGATAAGATAAAGTGTTCGCAGTTGCCAAGAGTTGAGTTCCATGCGTTCTAATCCATCTCCCAGACGATGCAATACATCAGCAAGCTCTACTTGGCACGACACTGAGCAAACAAGGTATCCAGTGGACTAAAAACACGTTGTGTGGGCAGTTGAGCAATTTGAAGGTACTCCATAGTGGTCTCCAAACTTTCATGTCCCAAGAGGTTCTTCAGGGTGATGATATCCATGCCATCTTCAAGCAGGTGTGTCGCAAAGGAATGCCGAAGGGTATGGACATGCACCTCTTTTTGAATACCGGTGGCTTTTGCGGCTTGTTTGATAGC
>JBKBOP010000140.1:0-4517 GCA_046293575.1 Flavobacterium sp.
GGGGATTCCCATTATTACTAAACCACTTTTTCTTGTGCACCGCTCCATAATGACCAAGGAGCTAAAATTTAAAAAAATAGCAGTCATCAATAATATTGCTAGTGTGGGTTCCGGAATCATAGCCGTCATCATGGCCTTTGCCGGTGCAGGGGTGTGGGCATTAATAGCTCAGGGAGTCATTCAGTCCATCATTGAATGGCCACTTTATATGAAAACCTCACCCTGGAGCCCAAAAAAGTTATGGAACAAAGTCGCATTTAAAGATATGTTTGGATTTGGTGCCTTTACAACCCTTTCTGGATTGGTGTATAAATTCTCATCACAAGGTGATTATTTATTGGTGGGGAAAATACTGGGGAAAATAGATCTTGGACTTTATTCGTTTGCATTTATTCTAACGGATTCCATTCGTGTGCAAGTACGACATATTGTTGATGCAGTGATGTATCCGGTCTATTCCAAAACACAGGACAACCAAGAGAAACAGGTACATTTCCTTCACAAAAGTGTATTGTTCAACAGTCTGGCCATAACCCCAATTATGGGGGTATTGTTTGTGAGCACAGAGTTGGTCACTTATATTTTCGGAGAAAAATGGATAGGAAGTTTATTAGTAGTCAAGATAATAGCCGTGTCAGTGGTGATTCAGATTGTTACCAATTCGTTTTCAACCATCATGCGAGCCAATAACAAAAGCTATTTGGAATTTAAACTTCAAGCTCTAAAAGTCTTTGTGTTTTATTTGCCTTTAATTTTTATAGGAACCTATTATTATGGTCTCATTGGATGCTCCATAGCAGTGGTGGTTGCTCGTTTTATAATAAACCTTATCAACCTTTGGGCACTACATAGCTATTTAAAAATTGCATCAATGGGAATTCTAAAAAGTTTTGCAAAAGGCATACTTCCAACTTTTCTTGCGGTCATTATGACCCTACTGTTATTTTATGCCTTTTCAACACATAGTTTATGGTTTTCACTCCTTAAAACAATAATTTTACTTATCATTACACTACTTGCCACATGGCTGATCAATAAAAACGATTTGATGAACCTTATAAAACTGACCAAAAAAAGAAAAAAATGAAGCGAATTATCATTAGTACCAAATTAAAAACCACCAACATTGGAAATGAAGCTCTTTCAAATGAATTGATAAAACTAGCTTCGCAATTTCAAAACGATGAAGTACAATTCAAGATTGTGGGGAGACCGTTTGGTTTGGATAGATATACCAATGCAAAGTTACCTGCTGGAAATCCTGTAGATGAGTTCGAAAAAATTGCGGTGAGAATTGCTAACTCCACTAAAAAAATGGAAAGCATTGAATTCAAACCTTCAAATCTTCAAACTTCAAGAACAGATTTGCTCACCACTGACGGTAATGTAGTAAAAACCGAAAAATACAGAAGAATAGTTAGAGATTTCAGAAAGTTTCTCTATGGATTTATCCTGTATTCAAAAACCTATGAAGCACGATTGAAAATATTTAAATCAGTTGATTACTATCTTTACAGTGGTGCTGGTGAAGTAGGAAAATCAGATTTCTTTTTCAGACAATTGCTTGATTTACGAGTGGCTCAATTAATGGGGGTGAAAACCTGTGCCATCAACCAATCTGTAGAGTTTCCCAAAGGGCTTAACAAAGATATTTTAGTCCATGTATATTCAAATATGCATAAAATAGTAACCAGAGGAGAAATCTCCAAAGTGGTCTTAAAAGAGCTTGGGGTCCCAGAAAACATCATGTTTGTGTGCCCAGATACCGCTTTCAGAACCAAAGCAACTCAGTTAGAAAAGAAAGACTTTCAAAAAAATATTGGCATCAATTTTACAGACAAAACTTTTAGGAAAGAGCAGGTAATTCCGGTCATCGAGAACCTAATCAAAAATGGGTATAAAATGACTTTCGTTTCCAATGAACCTAATGGAGACCTACCTATTGCTAAATTTTTTAAAGAAAACTACAATATTCCCTTTGCAATGGAGTCTTTAAGTTATGAGCGTTATGCATCCTCTTTGTCAAAGTTCCATTATATCATAAGCTCAAGATTACACACTAATGAGTTATCGTTGACAGCTGGTGTTCCTATAATCCCCATTGAAGGTAAAATTCACAAAACAAAAGAGGTGTTTTCGTTTATCAACTATCCTATAAAAGCAGTTGATTTTAATAACGAAAACTATGGAGAGGTGATGCAAAATGAAATAAATAATATGGAAAAGGAGTTCTTCACCATTCAAACTTGGATACAAGATAATATACCAAATATTGCCAAGGAGGCGTCCAAAAACATTTCAATTCCCATAGAATAGTAAAAGATAATAAACTCCTCATCTTTATGGCAAAAATTTTCTACGCATTAAATACCAACCCATTGTCAAAAATTTCATTTGATATTAAATGTCAAAAGGTAAAAGAATATATATCCAAGGAATTTGCAGAACTTCCTACTCATTTTTTAAAAGAGGATAATAGATTTTTAGCCATTGTAGGGTATAATGAAGAATTAAAAATAGACCTTGACAAGGGGTGTTTAGGGTTTGTCAATAATGAGAACTGGTACAAAAAAGAAACCTTTCCAGATGGGAACTATTTTATTTTCCGTACCAATAACAATGAAATGGAACTGCTTTCAGATTATTGCAGCACTAGAACAATATGGTACTACCAAAAACCTTCAGAATATTTTTGTTTTTCTTCTTTTCAACTACCTATAATTATTTTTAAAGAAGATTTTAAATACAACAATAAGGTAACTCCTTGGATGATTTCAACAGGAAGTCTTGGACCCAATAATTCTTGGGATAAGGAAATAAACCTTTTGCCACGTCTCACCAGTTTAAAGTTTTCAATAAATGAAGATAAAATATCCCTTTCTAGTGTTGAGGTTGTACCACCTGAAAAGATACCCCAAAAGGAAACAGACTTGATTGAATTTTTTGATAAATACCTTAAAAAAGGGTTTGACAATATTGTAATACCTGTAAAATCCACTGCACTTTTATTGTCTGGAGGTGGAGAAAGTCGATTACTCTTGTGGTATTTAGGGATAAAACACAAATTGCAAACCATAACATGGACCACACCCGAGTCTGAAACAGTGCCGGGAAGTGATATACAAATTGCAAAAGCCCTAAGTGCAAAGTTTGATTTACCACACACCATCTTTCATTTAAAAAATGAAAACCTACCTCCCAAAGAAATTTTAGACAGATTTTTAAAGTATGGTGAAGGCAGAATAGACCATATTTCTGGCTATTTAGATGGATTTGAATTGTGGAAAAAAATCCAACAATCTGGCATAACCTCAATTATCAGAGGAGACCATAATTTTGGAAGATACAAAGCCAATAATTATGCTAGTTCTAGAAGAATAGCTCGTTTTCAATTTATAACTGATTTTGAAAATTTATCAAAGTACCAAATTCATCAAGAGCTGGAGGAACAAATAAAGCCATTGCCAAATGAATCCCCAATGTCCTTTGCTTATAGACTGATATTAAATTACACAAACCCTTTAATATATAGTGCTCTTAACGATTTCAAATTAAATTTTTCTGAGGTCAACAATCCCTTGCTCAATAATTCCATGGTGGCTTTATCTACAGTGCTGCCACAATATATGATGAAAAACAAGCGTTTAACCAAAAAACGCAACAAAATAAATATTCCAGACATTCCCATTGCAACTTCAGTATCTATTGAAAGCCTTACAAATATTGCCTTTATTTTTAAAAGTGAGTTTCAGGAGTTGTTTGCTCAAGTAACTCCAGATGAATTAGTCATTATTGATATACCTCAAGATTTGTTCGATGATGTGAATAGATACTCCAAAAATGTAAAAGAAAATGCAAATACAAATAATGTAAAAAATTTAAAAAAATGGATTCCTAAGCCGATTAAGAAATTTTTATTATCACTTAAAAAGGATAACATTTCTTCTTCAAAGCTTGCTTTCAGAATGTATATTTTGATAAGTATGAATAAAAAAATAAATAGTATTTTATTTGAATACAACAGGCCATGAAACTTATCAAAGTATTATATATAATTGATACGGTAGGCACCGAAAAATTCAAAGGAGGAGGAGCCGAAAGGAGTATGATTGAAATTGCCATTCAGAACAAAGGAGTGACACCTTATTTTATTTCTGTGTACAAAGGCGTATATCTAGCTTCCTTACTGCAAGAACACAATATTTATCATGTCAACTTGGGGTTAACAGATAAATATGGGTTTAAGAAAGCGGTAGAGAAGATTCTTCCTATCATTGAAGAAATTCAACCGGATGTTGTGCACAGCACACTTGCAAGAGCAGACTTTATCGCTAGAAAACTCAAAAAAAAAACCGGTTTGCCTCTCATCAACAGTTTAGTCAGTAACTCCTTCAGCCCTGATCGTTTCAAAAACCTATCTCACACGGCTGCTCTAAAGTTAAAACTAGTGCAATGGAAAAATAGGCTCACAGCTCATATTCCTGACGGGTTTATTTCAAATTCTCAATCCATTAAAG
>JBKBOP010000141.1:0-4453 GCA_046293575.1 Flavobacterium sp.
ACCAGAGGCGAATTGGATTACTCGGGCACCCTCATTAAGAAGGAAAGTGGCTTTACTGGCCAAAATTCAGGATGAAGCCGGTCACGGTTTGTATCTCTACAGTGCTGCTGAAACCATGGGTATTTCAAGAGAAGAGATGTATGAGCAATTACATATTGGCAAAGCTAAATACTCCAGCATATTCAATTATCCCGCTGTGACTTGGGCTGATATGGGTGCCATTGGCTGGTTGGTTGATGGAGCCGCTATTATTAATCAGGTAGCTTTGATTAACACCTCTTTTGGACCATATGCTCGAGCCATGGTGCGTATCTGTAAGGAAGAGAGTTTTCACCAACGTCAAGGGTATGAGATTCTTTTGACACTTTGTAACGGTACTCCCGAACAAAAAGCTATGGCTCAAGACGCCTTGAACCGATGGTGGTGGCCTTCCTTGATGATGTTTGGCCCTCGTGATGAAGAATCTCCCAATACCGAGCAATCGGTGAAATGGAAATTGAAAAGAAAAACCAATGATGAACTTCGTCAGCAGTTTATTGACCAAACGGTTCCGCAGGCTGACATTTTAGGCTTAACTATTCCAGATCCAGATTTGAAATGGAATGAAGAACGTAAACATTATGACTTTGGAGCCATTGATTGGAATGAATTCTGGCAAGTCGTTAAAGGTCATGGTCCTTGTAACAAACAACGTTTAGAAGCTCGCAAAAATGCGTGGGAAAATGGAGCTTGGGTTCGCGATGCTGCCATGGCTTTCGCCGAAAAACAAGAAGAAAGAGAATTGAAAAAAGTAATTTAAATAGTTAGCAGTCGCAGTTTTCAGTGTTCAGACTGTTAACTGCGACTGCGACTGAAAACTCCAAGATATGAAAAACTGGCCACTTTGGGAAGTATTTATAAGAAGTAAAAACGGATTAGAGCACCGTCACTGCGGGAGTTTACATGCTGCGGACGCCACTATGGCTATGGAAAATGCTCGTGATGTCTATACTCGTCGTATGGAGGGTGTGAGCATTTGGGTAGTACCTTCCAGTCAAATTACAGCCTCCAATCCTGAAGAAAATGGAGAATTTTTTGAACCGGCCAAGGACAAGGCCTATCGTCATCCTACTTTTTATGAACTTCCGGATGAATTAAAACACATGTAAGATGAACGAACATTTGATTCAATATATATACGGTATAGCTGATAATTCTTTGATTCTTGGTCAGCGACTTGGTGAATTATGTGGACATGGTCCTAGTTTGGAAACAGACATCGCGACGACCAATATTGCTCTAGATTTGCTAGGGCAGGTGAGAAGTTACTATCAATATGCTGCCAAAATACAAGGAGGCGGCTCTTCTGAGGACAGTTTGGCTTTTTTAAGATTGGAACGAGAGTATCGCAACGTTTTGTTAGTAGAACAACCCAATCAGGATTTCGCTTATTTCATGGCCCGTCAGTTTTTGTTTGATGTGTTTCATTTGGACCTTTTGGACCAATTGCAAAAAAGTAAAGATTTGACCCTTTCAGCAATTGCACAAAAAAGTATCAAAGAGGTGAAGTACCATGTGCGTTTTTCCTCAGATTGGATAAAAAGGCTAGGTGATGGAACGGAGGAAAGTCATAAGAAAATCCAACAGGCTTTTAATGATTTATGGATTTTTACAGATGAGTTATTCCATATGACTGAATCTGACTGCATCATGGCCGAGCAAGGTATCGGTGTAGATGTAAGCTTGCTAAGAGAAGGTTATTATGAGAAAGTCAGACAAATTTTGACAGAAGCCACTCTTGATGTTCCAGAGGTGGAATATTTTCAAAAGGGTGGAAAATTAGGGATACATTCGGAGCACATGGGTTATTTATTGTCTGATTTACAATATATGCAACGAACGTATCCTAACATGACTTGGTAAAATCTTTGCGACCTTTGCGTATAACCTTTGCGGTTACTTAAAATGACAGAACAACTCCAACATATTGACCCTAAACTTTACCCCATTCTCGAGTCAGTTTCTGATCCTGAGATTCCGGTATTGTCAATTATGGATATGGGAGTGGTTAGAAAAGCGGTGATGGCATCTCAATCTAAGGTTTATGTAGAAATCACCCCTACCTATAGTGGGTGTCCTGCCATGGATGTTATTGGAGACGATATTAAAAAAGCTTTTCGTCAAGAGGGAATTGAAGCAGAAGTGAATTTGATTTTATATCCGGCATGGACCACCGATTGGATTACTGAGAGAGGAAGAAAAGCATTAGAAGAATATGGGATTGCTGCTCCGCTTGAAGCTGAGGCTGATAAAGAAGCATTACTTGGGAATCAAAAATTAGTGAAATGTCCGCAATGCGGTTCATTGGATACCAAGTTGGTGAGCCAGTTTGGTTCTACGGCATGCAAGGCGTTGTTTCAATGTCGTTCGTGTCAAGAACCCTTTGATTATTTTAAATGTTTGAAATAGAAGAACCTGTCTTATGACGGGTTTTTGAATGCATATAAAAACCAAACCATGAGTGAACACTCCATACAGTTAAAAATTATGAATCAAGTAGCCTATATAGTATTGAATAGGCCTGAGGTGTTCAATAGTTTTAATCGCGAAATGGCACTTTCAATGCAGACGGCATTGGATCAATGTGCTTCAGATGCCTCCATCAGAGCGATTGTTATTACAGGAAATGGAAAAGCCTTTTGTGCGGGTCAAGACCTAAAAGAAGTGGTTTCTCCAGAATTAAATCCAGGTTTTAGGAAAATTTTGGAAGAGCATTACAATCCTATAGTACAACGCATCCGAACCATTGAAAAACCAATTATTGCTGCTGTCAACGGTGTAGCAGCTGGTGCTGGAGCAAACATTGCTTTGGCTTGTGACATCGTGCTCGCCTCTGAAAAAGCATCTTTTATTCAGGCGTTTAGCAAAATTGGTTTGATTCCCGATAGTGGAGGTACGTTTTTCTTACCACGATTAATCGGATTTCAAAGAGCCTCTGCTTTGGCGATGACCGGAGATAAAGTTTCTGCTGCAGAAGCTTTACAAATGGGATTGATTTATAAGGTATTAAGTGAAGAATCTTTTGAAATTTCTGTGCAACAATTGGCAGAACAAATGGCTCAAATGCCCACCAAGGCTTTGGGACTTACGAAAAGATTGTTGAATCAATCGTTGACGAATGATTTAGAAACCCAGTTAGCACTAGAGAGTGATTTACAAATTGAAGCCAGTGAGTCATATGATTACAAAGAAGGTGTAACGGCTTTTGTTGAAAAAAGAAAACCGGAATTCAATGGAAACTAAATTAGATGTTAGAATTAAGTAATAAAATAATTTCTTTAATAGAAAGTTCCAGAACTAGAGTTGCAAATTATGTGAACTCTACTATGGTATTTACTTATTTCGAAGTAGGAAAGTTAATTATTGAAGAGTTTCAAAAAGGAGAAGAAAGAGCTAAATATGGTGATAACCTTTTAAATTCAATTTCATTCGATTTAAAAAGCAAGGGTTTAAAAGGTTTTTCAGTCCAGAATTTAGAACGAATGAGAAATTTTTATTTAACATATTCAAAATCCTCAAACGAGTTGAGGAATTCTATTTTGTTTCAAAAATCCTCAACACTTTTGAGGATTTCCGAGAAAGATGAGAAAACTATTAAAATATTACCATTGAGTTGGTCACATTATCTTCTTCTATTAAGGATAGAAAACGAATTGGAAAGACAGTTTTATGAAGTTGAAAGTTTTTCAAATCATTGGACATTAATAGAGTTGGAGCGACACTATAATTCTGGTTTATTTGAAAGAATTACATTGAGTAAAAATAAAGATGAAATACAAAAGTTAGTTTCAGAAGGGCAAATAATTGAACGTTCCAAAGATATTTTTAAAGAGCCTTATATTCTTGAGTTTTTAGGACTACAAGAAAAGGAAATTTATTCTGAAACAGATTTTGAAACAGTAATTATAAATGAAATTGAAAAGTTCATGCTTGAATTAGGTAAAGGATTTTTCTTCGGAGGTCGCCAAGTTCGATTTACCTTTGATGAAGATCATTACAGAGTTGATTTAGTTTTTTATAATAGGTTATTGCAATGTTTTGTTCTAATCGATTTAAAAATAGGTAAATTAACTCATCAAGATTTAGGACAAATGCAGATGTATGTAAATTATTATGATAGGTATGTAAAATCAGAGAGCGAAAATCAAACGATTGGAATTATTTTATGTAAAGATAAAAAACAAGCTATTGTAGAAATAACATTGCCTGAAAATAATGCTCAAATATTTGCATCAAAATATCAAACCATTCTTCCATCGAAGGATGCTTTTAAAAATTTATTAAATGATTATGATTCATAAAAAAATTGCAATAATCGGTTCAGGAACTATGGGAAGCGGCATCGCACAAGTAGCCGCCACTGCTGGTTGTAGTGTAAAAGTCTACGACACCCAACAAGTTGCTTTAGATAAGA
>JBKBOP010000142.1:0-4450 GCA_046293575.1 Flavobacterium sp.
CGAAATAGTGTTCCATAACTGTTTGCAGACATGTGGCATGTATTTGAAACAAAAATACGTTTTTTAAGGTCTTACGGAAACCATACTTCATTTAAAGTTTAGGAATTATTGTTCACATTTATATAATCTTAAGCATTCGGTATTTAACATTGCAATAAGATTGAAGTGACAAATCTTCTGTTAATTTGTAAAACCTCATTTTGCAATGCTCAAGAAAAGAAAAGTTGAAGTAGTCGTTATCTCAGATGTCCATTTAGGAACTTTCGGATGTCATGCCAAAGAACTATTTCAATATTTATCTACTATTAAACCAAAGATTTTAATTCTTAACGGAGATATCATCGATATCTGGCAATTTAGAAAGTCCTATTTCCCTAAATCGCATTTGAAAATCATCAAAAAAATCATTGATTTAGCTTCAAAAGGCACTCAAGTATATTATCTCACTGGAAATCATGATGAAATGTTGCGTAAATTTAGCGATACCAGTATGGGGAACTTTCATCTTCTTGATAAATTAATACTTGAATTGGACGGTAAAAAAGCGTGGTTTTTTCACGGTGACGTTTTTGATGCTTCTGTCCAACACTCAAAATGGATTGCTAAATTGGGTGGTTGGGGATATGACTTATTGATTGTTTTGAACAGAAGTGTTAATTGGTGTTTGGCTAAAATGGGTAAAGAGCCTTACTCCTTCTCTAAAAAAATCAAAGCCAATGTCAAAAAGGCAGTTAAATATATTGGAGATTTTGAACAAACCGCTGCTGAGTTAGCTATTGAAAGTGAATATGATTACGTTATTTGTGGACATATTCATGAACCAAAAATGATACGCAAAGTCAATAAAAACGGCACTACATTTTATTTAAACTCAGGAGATTGGGTTGAAAATTTAACAGCTTTGGAATACAATAAAAAAAGATGGAAATTGTATCGTTACGACAAGGACAGTCAAATGGTGCAAGAAGACCTGTTTGAGTTGGAAACCAAACTTAGTGAGCAATTGGTCGCTTCTTTAATTTTCAGTAGTTCTATTGGAAAAAATCTTTAAGTTATCTTTCTGAAAAACTGCACTTTATCTTTTAATAGTAATTTTACCCACAATATTCTTATCTTTGGTACGTTATTTGTCAAATCAGATAACATTTAACCAAATTTATTTATTTATGAAAAATGTATTTGCAACTGTTTTCATGTTAATCGGCTTTGCTTTTTCAATGCAAGCTCAGGAAATTTCTAAAAATGCCCTTGGACTTCGTTTAGGGGATAATGATGGCTTTGGCGGCGAGATCTCTTACCAGAGAGGACTCAGCAGTAACAATCGCTTAGAATTAGATTTAGGATGGAGAAACAGTCAAAATGTTGATGCTTACAAATTAGTTGGTATTTACCAGTGGGTTTGGAATATTGACGGCGGTTTTAACTGGTATGCAGGAGCCGGTGGTGGTGTTGGAAGTTGGAACAACAAAAAAGCGGATGTTGATGGAACATTTGCTTTGATAGCAGGACAGATTGGTATTGAGTACAACTTTGACATTCCATTATTGTTGTCTTTAGATTTTAGACCAGAAATCTATTTCGGAGATGGATATGGAAGAAATAGTTTTGGACCAGATATTGCTCTGGGTATTAGATTTCAGTTTTAATAACAAAGGGAGCCAATTCGGCTCCCTTTTTTTTTGTCTTGTATTTTTTTAGTCTTGAAAAATGATTGGTTTTTTTGAATTTATTTTAATTACCGTTAATGGATACGTTATCGCTGTTGTTGCCATACCTTGAGGACTAACTTCTTTTACTTTTACGATAATCTGATCATCAGTTTCATGAATACTTTCAACTTCAAGCCGATAACCTCCTGTACTTTTTTCACCCATATGAAGCAAAATAAAATTAGAGGTAAGTACATCTTTAGCACTTACTTTTTCTTTTAATTCTGGATCATTGAGTATCATTCTAAATTCTTGAGAATCCGTGATAACTTCGTAAAATCGCACTTTAGACCCACTATATTCGTCAACTTTAAGTACTTCATACAGTCTGAATTCTTCATTCTTTGCTATTGGTTTAGGTCCGCAAGAAAATAATATGATGGCTATCAATGGAAAATATTTTTTCATGATTTTTGAGGTTGTAATGCTTGTATGTAAACATCTTCATAAAGTGGCAAAATATTCTTAATGTCATATTTTTGGGCCACTTCAAGGGCTTGTGATTTGAATTGAGCCAAAATCGTGGGATTTTCTAAAATTTTAATTGCATTTTGAGCCATTTCTTCAACATTTCCAACATCACTTAAATAACCCGAAACCCCATGAATATTTACTTCTGGTAATCCTCCGGTATTACTTGAAATTATAGGTACACTACATGCCATTGCTTCAAGAGCCGCTAATCCAAAACTTTCGGTTTCTGAAGGCAACAAAAACAAATCGGAAAAACATAGAATTTTATCTATTTCATTACTGTTACCAAGAAAAATTACTTTTTCTGTAATTCCAAGTTTTTCGCAGAGCTGTTCCGCTTTTTCTTTTTCAGGCCCCTCGCCAACCATCATTAATTTGGCTGGAATTTTCTTTTGTATTCTGTAAAAAATTTCAATAATATCAGGAATTCTCTTGACTTTTCTCAAATTGCTGATATGAGTAATTATTCTTTCATGGTCTTTTGCCATCAGTGAACGATAGCAAGGTGTTTTTTCGTTTTCTGGTTTGTCCAACTCTATAAAATTGGGAATAACATGAATATCTTTAGAAATATTAAAAATTCTATACGTATCTTCTTTAAGGTTTTGAGAAACAGCTGTCACCACATCTGATTGATTGATACTGAAACAAACAGCTGGTTTATAAAAGGGATGCTTTCCAACGAGTGTAATATCGGTTCCATGCAAGGTCGTGATCATTGGGATATATATACCTTCTTCCATCAACATTTGTTTGGCCATATATCCTGCATAGGCATGAGGAATGGCATAATGTACATGAAGTAAATCTAATTTATAATGTTTAATAACATCAACTAATTTACTCGAAAGTGCTAATTCATAGGGTTGGTAATGAAACAGTGGATATTCTGGAACATTAACCTCATGATAATAAACATTGGGATTTAAAAGAGCTAATCTTACCGGCTGACTATACGTAATAAAATGAATTTCATGTCCACGTTTGGCAAGTTCCAAACCTAATTCTGTTGCAACCACTCCACTCCCTCCAAATGTTGGATAACACACAATGGCAATTTTCATATTGGATACATTAATGATAACAAAGCTACGTTTTTTGAATAGTCTAATTCGTAATGGAACGTTAAAATCAAATTAGTCAATCTGAAATAAAGTTGTATTCTTTACCGAGCCAATAACAAATGAGCTATGCGTGCTACCAATGAATTTTAAATTTGTCAGCTTGCTTACCATAAATTCTCGATAGGCTTCCATGTCTGCAACATTTACTTTGAGTATGTAATCATAATCCCCACTCACATGGAAACATTCTAATACTTCATCAAGTTTTACTACTTCTTTCTCAAAGGTAGTCACACATTCACGCGTGTGCTGCACCAATTTAATATGGCAAAACACCACAAAAGAACGCGATATTTTAGCGGGGTCTAAAATGGCCACATAGCCTTTAATAATCTTTTCACGTTCGAGCTTTTTAATCCTTTCATAAACGGCTGTTACAGACAAGTCCATTTTGGATGAGAGTTCTTTGTGAGTTTGTTTGCTGTCTTCTTGCAAAAGCATCAAGAGCTTTTTATCAATGGCGTCTAGTTTCATTGTTGAATAGAATTTGTTTGTAAAAATAAATATATTTTCTATTAAGTAAGCAATATGTAGTTTTATTTTCTATTAAAGATTAATATCTTTTTTAAATAAACTAATTATTATCAATTTTGATTAAAAATAATAAACAATGAAAACTTACAATCCTGCTGATAAAATTCAAGATTTACAATATTTTGGTGAATTTGGAGGGGTGAATCCTTCTATTTCTGATTCTTCAACTTATACTTTTCTTTCTGCTAAAACCATGTTTGACACCTTTGAAGGAAATGCGGAGGGTTGTTATCTTTATTCAAGACATTCTTCACCTTCCAATTTATACTTAGGTGAAGCCTTAGCTGCTATGGAAGGTACCGAAAGTGCTAATGTAGCTGCATCAGGCATGGGTGCCATCACTTCTGTCTTGATGCAATTGTGTGCTTCTGGTGATGAAATTGTATCCAGCAGAACCATTTATGGCGGTACGTATGCTTTTATGAAAAACATGTTGCCAAAATGGAATATCAACACCCATTTTGTGGATATTACTAAATTGGATCGTGTTGAAGAAGCCATCACAAACAAAACCAAAGTATTGTACTGTGAAACCGTTAGCAATCCACTACTTGAAGTGGCCGACATTGAAGCGTTATCAAAATTAGCCAAAAAGCACAACATAAAATT
>JBKBOP010000143.1:0-4414 GCA_046293575.1 Flavobacterium sp.
AAAGGGGGTTTTTGTAAGAGCATTTCTGAAAAATATTTATTTGCTTTTTCTACGTCTTTTCTTTCAAGAAATATAAACGCCAACCCCATTAAACTTTCTCTTTTTCTGTATGAACCCTCTTGCTGAAGTTCTAAAAATTTTTGATTATATTCTATTTGTTCATCTTGACAGTTACTATAATGAGCCAACTCATAACAATATTCAATAAATCTATCTGATTGCGGAAATACATCCACTAAGCGTCTAAAAATATTATAAATTTTTGATTGACAATATGTTAATAAATCTTTGCGACCAAGTAAATCTTCTTTAATGTCTTTATCTAAAATTGAACTTATTTCATCACCATTTAAGACGTATATATAAATCAAGGCATTTTTATATAATTCTTCCTCATTTTCAACTTGCGAAAAAATATTTGAAGATGAAATGAAAATGACAAGAAACAGGAAATTTTTCATTTAATAATGTAAATATAATTTCAAATATAATTAGTCTCTCCTTAAAAACAAACTAATCAACTGTTATACAGTATTATGTGTTGATAAAATAGTTATTTTTCTGTGCTGAAATTGCAACAATTATCGTATATTGATATCAAATTCTTGCAATTATGATTGGAAAAACGGATAAGAAAATGCAGCGTGATTTGTTCCGCCCCATGCTAATTGATTTTATTGATAAGAAACACGAATTAGTGTTATTGGCAGATAAGATGGATTGGTATTATTTTGAGAAGGAACTAGCTCCATTTTACGCAAAATTAGGAAGACCCTCAATGCCCATTCGTTTGATGGTTGGTTGTTTGCTTCTAAAACGCATTTATAATCTTGGTGATGAGACCTTGGCAGAAGCATGGAAGATGAATCCTTACATGCAATACTTTTGTGGGATGACTCATTTTGAGCATAAATTTCCATGTGATCCGAGTGATTTTGTTCACTTCCGTAAACGGATTGGTGAAGAAGGTGTTGAAAAAATTTTCAAGTATTCAGTACTCATTCATGGTAAAAATGCACAGGAGAGTCAGGTTTTGTCGGATACAACTGTACAAGAAAACAACACGACTTTTCCAACAGATGCAAAACTGGCTAAACGCATTATTGATAAGTGTAATCAGTTAGCTGAACAAATGGGAGTAAATCAACGCCAATCCTATGTGCGTGTTTCAAAACAACTCATTCGAAACACCTTCAATTCCAAGCACCCCAAACGAGTTGTGAAAGCCAGAAAGGCAGTCAAAAAGCTAAAGACCATAGCTGGAAGACTTATTCGAGAACTCGAAAGAGAGTTATCTCCTGAACACCTGGCATTGCATCAACAAACACTTTTATTTTACAAGCAAATTCTTGATCAAAAACGTACAGATAAGGATAAGATTTACAGCATTCACAAGCCCTTTACGAGTTGTATAGCTAAAGGAAAAGCACACAAGCAATATGAATTTGGCAATAAGGTTGGTTTATTCACAACATCTAAAAAACTCATCATCACAGCAATCAAAGCTTTTGAAGGTAATCCCCATGATAGCAAAACCATTGAGCCGCTTTTGAACCAAATAAGCAAGAATGAATTAACACTTCCGCATGAAGTTGTTTACGATCGTGGTGGCAGAGGTCAAAAACTCATTGGAGATACAATTATCTCAACTCCTGATAACAGACCATTGAGACGTGAAACAGAGTACCAACGAAAACAAAAACGTAAGAAGTTTAGGCGAAGAGCGGCCATAGAACCTGTAATCGGACACCTAAAAACAGATTTTAGGATGGGACAGAACTATCTGCATGGAATATTTTCGCCTCAAATAAATGCTTTTTTAGCTGCTGCTGGATGGAACTTAAAGAAAATGATGCTTCAACTTAAAGAAGAAGCATTTTCTTGGCTTCAATTTTTAATTTGGATACTAAATCAACAAAAATCTAAAATGGCTTATTAAGGAACGACTAAGTAGGGGGTGAATACTTTAGGAGGTAACAAAGAAAAGAGTGCAACAGCTCCTTACTAAAAATGGAAAAACTGCCCGAAAGCAGTTTTTCCCCAAAAAAACTCCAAAAACAAAAACAAAAACTAACTATACATTCTATAACAACTATTGTGTTTCATCATCTATTTTTATGATTTACTTGATGAAGTACCTCACTCAAATAGTGTTTTATTTTAGGTTTAAAAAAGTGCAGTTTTGAAGCTGCACTTTGAATGACTGTTATATGTATTCGTAGTATCTTTTAAAACCTACGCTGCCCATATAATCGAGTCTGATTTTTATTGTGCTACAGTTTGAACTTTTCTAAATGAGATCATCAATTTGATTTTTACGTCTTTATAGTTGATCATGTTCCTTCTTTATTACATTACAAAGATGTTAAGATTATGGCATATCCTTGTTACATAATTTTCATAAAAGGATATATGATTTTTATAAAGTTTACAAAAGTCCCGCTATTACATAAAAAAACACCCATGTTATGGATGTTTCGTTTTGAGTGGATTGAACGGTTAAGAATTAATATTTACTACGTCAATTTTGATTTACTAAATACTATTTGTTTACTCTTCATAACCACTTTTAATAACTGTTGATATCATTTTAAATTGCTCATTGGCGTTGAAATGATGTTTGGAATGAGCGGGTATAATCATACCTTCTCCTAATTTTAATTTGAGTTTTTTATTCTCAATAGTGAGTTGTGCGGTACCATCGATAATTTGAATATAAATATCAAATGGAGATGTTTTTTCGTCTAATTCTTCACCAGCATCAAAAGAGGAAACGGTGATATTACCTGTTGTTTTTTTAATGATGGTTTTACTAACTATGGCATTGGGCATATATTCAATGATCTCCACTACAATATGAATATTTCCTTTTTCTACTTCTTGGCTGTTATTATTTTTCATTGTTTATTGTATATTTATAAATTTAGGGTTAATAGTATTATACTTAACAAAGGTCAACATTTAATATTTAAAATGATTACAAATAGTCGATTATTAATTATATGAATCCCACGTGAATTTCTTAGGGAAAGCATTCTAATAGTAAACAGTTTCTTGTTAGGGCTAAAGCTGGGTGAGGTTTTTAAAGTAACATTCATGTATTAAAAGTTTGAGTATGTTACTCTTTTTTCAGAATCGCTTGAAAACCTACTGCTAAAACAATCGTTAATCCTGCTCCAATGGCATTCAGCCATAAATAGCCCAGTTTTTCATCGCCCACCGGATTGTGTATGGCAAAATAATAAATCAATAAGATACTGATTTGACTAATGACCCCGGCATAAAAAATGGCGTTGCCTCGGACATATTTGATATAGAAGGCCACCAGAAAAATCCCTAGTACTGTTCCGTAGAAAATGGAACCTATGATATTCACGAGTTGGATGAGGTTTTCCACCAAAGTTCCAAAGCAAGCGAAAAGAATGGCAATGGCTCCCCATAAAAAAGTAAATCCTTTGGAGGCTTTTAAGAAATGGGTTTCCGACTTTTCCCCTTTGACATGTCGTTTATACAAGTCCATAGTGGTGGTTGAAGACAAGGCATTCAGTTCGGAAGCGGTTGACGACATGGCTGCCGAGAGCATCACCGCCAACAATAGCCCTACAAGCCCTGTGGGCAAGAAGTGCAATATAAAATGGATGAATACATAATCTTTGTCGTTGGGTTCTTGGTTGACTTTTACGATGATTTCTTGAGCTTCTTCACGAACGGTTTTTTCTTTTTCTGAAAGGGCTAAAATACGTTGTTTGAGCACTTCACTATCATTTGATACATTCAGTTGGTCTGCATACATGAGGGTCACTTCTTTTTTCTCTTCTTGAATCATTTTTAAACGGGTTTCCAAGGATGTGTATTCGCTGGCATATTCAGAGTTAGCTACCGCTTTTTGGCTGGTGGGATTAAAGTTGAGAGGCACTTCATAAAACTGGAAAAAGACATAGACCATCACCCCTGTGAGCAGTATGAAAAATTGCATCGGTACTTTTAAAAATCCATTAAAGATTAATCCCAACTGACTTTCTCTTACGGAGCGAGCTGATAAATACCGTTGCACTTGCGATTGGTCCGTTCCAAAGTAGGCGAGTGCCAGAAACAATCCTCCGGTAATGCCACTCCAAAAGGTATAGCGGCTTTGTGGATTAAAAGAGAAATCGACAATATTCATCTTTTCGTTCACTCCTGCGATTTGCAGGGCATTGGAAAAAGATACAGTATCGGGCATTTTCTTCAACACCAGGTAAAACGCAATAAACATCCCCGACATGATGACGAACATTTGTTGTTTTTGAGTGACATTCACTGCTTTGGTTCCTCCGGAAACGGTGTAGATAATCACCAACACTCCAATGATAAAGTTCAACAAATTTAGGTTCCATCCCAATATAGAGGAGAGGATAATCGAGGGGGCATAGAT
>JBKBOP010000144.1:0-4354 GCA_046293575.1 Flavobacterium sp.
AGATGGAATGGTGGTTTTTCCTTCAGACCCTAAGTATGCTAGTGCAAAATCTGAAATATCGGTAGAATTATACGCATTAAAAGGAAATAGAGAGAACAAAGCCCCCATTAGTGGTGGTGTTGTTATCGATGCCAGAGATACTTTCGATGATTTGGGTAGGGCTGCTGTGACGATGCAAATGAATGGTAAAGGTGCCAAAGAATGGGCAGAACTCACTGGAAGAGTGCACCAACAAGGTAATGCTATTGCCATTGTCCTTGACGATATCGTGTATTCAGCTCCGGGAGTTTCAAGAGGAGCCATTGAAGGAGGGCGATCTGAAATCACAGGTTCATTCACTGTAGAAGAAACTAAAGATTTAGCGAATGTTTTAAGAGCGGGTAAATTACCTGCCAAAGCTGATATTGTTCAGTCAGATATCGTCGGACCGTCTTTGGGACAGGAAGCTATTGATAATGGATTTATATCTTTTGTCATTGGTATGATGTTGGTTATTTTATGGATGATTTTATACTATGGAAAAGCGGGTGTTTATGCTAATCTTTCTCTTATTATTAATATCCTTTTCATTTTTGGAATTCTTGCCAGTTTAGGGGCTGTATTGACTTTGCCTGGTATTGCAGGTATCGTTTTGACCATTGGTATGGCGGTGGATGCGAACGTAATTATTTTCGAACGTTCGAAAGAAGAATTAGACAATGGTGAAGAATTGGAGGTTGCAGTAAATAAAGCCTATACATGGAAAGGTGCCTTGTCTTCTATTTTTGATGCCAACATTACCACAGCTTTAACGGCTTTGATTCTTTTGGTTTTTGGAACCGGACCTATCAAAGGTTTTGCAACCACTCTTTTAATTGGTATTGGTACGTCTTTATTCACAACGGTGTTTATCACAAGAATCTTTTTAGACTGGGGTATTTCTAAAAGACAAAATATTACGTTTTCGACTCCTATGTCTAAGAATTGGTTTAAGAACTTGAACATTGATTTCTTGGGTAAAAAGAAAATCGCTTATGTAGTTTCTGCTATTTTAATTACGGCTTCTATTGTTTCATTCTTTACGAATGGTTTAAATCAAGGGGTTGACTTTTTAGGGGGAAGAACCTTCCAAGTTCGTTTTGATAAAGAAGTTAATGCCAATGAAGTAGGTTCTGCATTAACTAAAAGTTTTGGAACCAATGTAGAGGCTAAAACCTTTGGAACCAATAAACAATTGAAAATAACCACCAAATATAAGGTTGACGAAGAAAGTGAAAGTGTCGATGCAGAAGTAAACGAACTTTTATTTAATTCATTGACAGCTTATTTACCTACTGATTTAACCAAAGAGCAGTTTGTAAATAATTATGACGGTAAAGAGATTGGAATTCTTCAAGCTACAAAAGTGGGGCCTACCATTGCAGAAGATATTAAAACCAATGCCTACTGGGCGGTTTTAGGTTCGCTTTTGGTAGTGTTCTTGTACCTTTTAATTAGTTTTAGAAAGTGGCAGTTTTCACTAGGTGCAGTAGGTGCGGTTTTTCATGATGTGATTATCGTGTTGGGTATTTATTCTGCATTTTATAAGTTTATGCCTTTTAATATGGAAATAGACCAAGCGTTTATCGCGGCCATCTTAACGGTAATTGGATATTCATTGAATGATACTGTAATTGTATTTGACCGTGTTCGTGAGTTCTTAAACGATCATACTCAAGGTACATTTAATGAAGTGGTGAATAAAGCATTAAATGCAACGATGAGTAGAACGATAAATACCTCTTTTACTACTTTATTAGTATTGCTTTCTATCTTTATTATGGGTGGTGAAACCATTAGAGGTTTTGTATTTGCTATCTTGGTGGGTATCTTAGTGGGAACCTATTCTTCCTTGTTTATTGCCACACCGATTATGGCTGACACCATCAACAAAAAAGAGGCTAGAGAAAAAGCCTTTGAAAAAGATGAAAATTAATATAAATCTATATTTAAAAATTCTTAAAAGCCCGGTCATGATGACTGGGTTTTTTTATATTGCATCAGTTCTTTACAATTAATTTATCCATCGACATATATGAACATTACCATTGATAACATTCTCTTCATAGGTTCCATATTATTATTGATAAGTATTATTGCTGGAAAGACTTCCTATCGATTTGGAGTGCCTACACTGTTGTTGTTTTTAGTAATTGGAATGTTGGCTGGTACCGATGGAATAGGTGAAATATATTTCGATAATCCAAGGATTGCTCAATTTATAGGTATCGTTTCATTGAATTTTATATTATTTTCAGGTGGATTGGATACCAATTGGCAGTCAGTAAAACCCGTTCTTTGGGAGGGGATTTCGTTATCTACTGTTGGAGTTCTTCTCACCGCCTTGACTTTGGGTACTTTTGTTTGGGCAATAACAGATTTATCCATTTATGAAAGTCTATTGTTAGGCTCAATTGTTTCCTCTACAGATGCAGCGGCAGTATTCTCAATACTTCGGGCCAAGAGTTTAGCTTTAAAAGTGAATTTAAGACCCACTCTTGAATTAGAGAGTGGAAGTAATGATCCCATGGCTTATGTATTAACCTTAATATTTTTAACCTTGACCATTCACCAAGATCAAAGTATTTGGGAGATGATTCCCTTATTTTTTTCTCAGATGATTTTAGGGGGTGTCTTAGGTTTTGGATTTGGAAAGTTGAGCAAGCTCATTATCAACAAAATTAAATTAGATTTTGAAGGTCTGTATCCAGTACTAACGATTGCCTTGATGTTCATTACTTTTTCAGCAACAGATTATGTGGGCGGAAACGGGTTTTTAGCGATTTACATTTGTGCCGTATTTTTAGGAAATCAACGTTTGATTCATAAAAAAACCATTATGAAAATGTTTGATGGTATGGCCTGGTTAATGCAAATAGTATTGTTCCTTACCTTAGGTCTTTTGGTGTATCCCTCACAAATTATACCTGTGTTAGGAATTGGAATGGTGATTTCTGCGTTTCTAATTTTTGTAGCAAGACCCTTAGCTGTTTTTCTGTGTTTGGCACCTTTTAAGATGAAAACAAGAAGAAGGTTTTATATTTCCTGGGTAGGGTTAAGAGGAGCAGTTCCCATCGTTTTTGCCACTTTTGCCTTGATTGAAGAAATTCCAAATGCTCAATTATTGTTCAATATTGTATTTTTTGTCTCGGTTTCATCTGTTTTATTACAGGGAACTACTCTGGGAATAGTGGCTAAATGGCTGCATGTGGCCTTACCCCAAAAGGCAAAACCCATGGCTTTGACTGATGCTTTTTTAGTAGACACCGAAAAGGGAATTATTGAAGAGATTGCATTACCAGTCAATTCTTATGGTATTGGACGCAAGATTGTAGATCTGCAACTCCCACAAAAGTCAAACATTGCCTTGATTAAAAGAAATGAAAAATACCTAACCCCTTCAGGAAGTACTTTGCTTCAGGAAGGTGATTTGTTAATTACCTTATCCGAAGACATTGACGCCCATACTGAGTTGAAAGAGGTTGTTTTCTATGGTAAATAATTACTAAATTGAAGCTTCTTTTTTCTGAGTGCTTTTGTACATAAAATAAAAACCTACCAAAATAAAAGGAATACTTAGCCATTGTCCTGTAGTCAAAGCATTGAACATTGGATATTCTTCAAACCCACCTTGGCTTTCTTTGAGGAATTCCACAAAGAATCGAATCGTCCACAGGCATACTAAAAAGATACCAAACAGTAAACCAGTTTTATTTCTAGATTCGGTTTTCCAATATAACAAGTATAAAAGTAGAAAAACAAAAATGTATCCGACGGCTTCATAAAGTTGAGAAGGGTGTTTGGCAGGAACAGCAGCGAGAACTTCTGCAAATTGAGGATTACTTTCAATGGCTTTAAAAGCGTCTTTAGGATTTGGAATTTGGGTCAATTGAACCGCTTCTCTTTTGCTATAAAAATCCTGAATGAATTGTATACCGAAAGATGAATCTGTGGGTTTGCCTACTATTTCAGAATTGAAAAAATTGCCAAATCTGATAAAAATGGCACCAAAACTTACAGGAATGACAATGCGATCTAAGAGCCACAACAAGGACTGCTTCATTATTTTTTTACTGAAATAAATCATGGTAATAATGATACCAATGGCAGCACCATGACTTGCCAAACCTGAAAAACCAGTAAATTCAAATTCGGGTTTAGTTCTTATGGGGAGAAAAATACTCAAGGGGTCTTGATGGAATAATTCAGATTGATAAAAAATGACATGCCCAAGTCTAGCCCCTAACATGGTGGCTACAATAGTATAAATAAACAAAGAATCCAGTTTTTCAAGAGGTTCGTTTTCTCTTTCAAAAATATATTTCATGAGGTACCA
>JBKBOP010000145.1:0-4348 GCA_046293575.1 Flavobacterium sp.
CTTCAAAATGACGACAGGCTTCAAGGATGTTTAAAAAACCAACTATGTTGCTTTCTACATAAGCTGACGGATTATCTAAACTATGTCTAATCCCTGCTTGAGCTGCTAAATTGACTACAAGATCAAAATGATGTTCTTGAAACAGTTCGTTGAGCTCTTGTTTGTCTTCTAGATTGAGTCGGATGAAGGTACAACGGTCATGATATTTTGAGGATTTTAGGGGTCTGTTCCAGTGTATATCTTCTTGATGAAATCCTAACTCTTTGAGTCTTCCGAATTTAAGGTTGATGTCGTAATAGTCATTGATATTGTCTAACCCTACCACCTGATGGCCTTGATTCACTAATTTTTGGGTGAAGTGAAATCCAATAAATCCAGCGGCTCCAGTGACTAGTATTTTCATGTTCAGTTTTTAAATTGCTACTATTAAAAAGTCAATAAGAATTCTTCCAAAGATATACTTTTAATGCCTTCATGTGTTTGACCAGTAAACGCATCGAGCGTAATGACCGTTTTTTGATAATTGTCTTGAATACTTTTTAAATTTCCAAACTCACGTTCTATCGTTTTAATGTCATTAATGGTCAGAGCAACTTGGAAATACAGTTTTTCACCATCTTTTTGGGCTATAAAATCAATTTCATTGGTTTTTAAAACACCTACTACAACAGCAAAGCCCTTGAAAATTAAATGATTATAAACGATATTTTCAATAATCTTTCCTCGATCTTCTATACGGTATCCCCAAATTCCATTGCGAATCCCAATATTTTCAAAATAAAATTTTTCTCCAACTTCAAAAATTCTTTTTCCCACCATGTCGTATCTGGAAACTTTGTGAACTAGAAAAGCAGTATTCAAATAATGGCTATAAATTTGTACTTGATTAGCAGGCATATTGATTCTTTGCGATTTAAGAAAGTCACTTATCTTTTTTGCGGAAAAAATACTGCCTATATTTCCTGCCAAAAACAACACTAATTGTTCTAAAAAAGGAATGTTTCTCACATTATATCGGTTGATAATATCCCGATATACAATTGTATTATAAATATTTTTTAAATACTCAAATACAACAGTGTCTTCCAAAGGTAAATGCTTTAAATAGGGCAATCCTCCATATTTCATATATTTTTCAACACTTTGAGCACTTGTTGTGAGTGAATGAAAATCCAAAAACTCAACATAGGAAAGACTATAAATCACAATTTCAATATACCTACCACTCAAATGGCCTGCAATGTCCCCTGATAACAAATTGGCATTACTCCCGGTAATATAAATATCTAAATCTTGGTATAATAGCAACGAACGCAACGCGACCTCAAAATTTTGTATATCTTGAATTTCATCTATAAAAACATAGGTTTTTTGTAAAGCAGACTTATTTTGAATTACATATTGATGCAGATCCTCGGCATTTTTTATGAACGAAAATGCCAAATCTTCCTTATTAATATAAAGTACTTTGACTGTATTGTCTTTTTGCAAAAAATCGATTAATTGAAATAAGAAATAACTTTTTCCAACACGCCTTTGACCCGTAAATACTTTTAATATGTTTTGACCCATAAACGGCTTTACCTTATCAAGGTAGTAGTGTCTATTGTTGATATTTTGCGGTATTTTAAACATATTATTGTAGTTATATCTATAATTATACTGTAAATATATAATTTTTATAGATATATGTATAATTTTTCATTTTAAGAAGCAAAACTCTTATTGTATATTTTTAATTCCTAACTCTTTATTATATTATTTCAAAACGTTTCTATTAAAACCATTCTCAACAAGCCTTCTGGCAATGGTTAAGAATACTGTTTATTATAATAGTTTTGATAATCACCGGATGTCACCTGTTGCAACCAATCTTTATTATCAAAATACCATTCAATAGTTTGTTCTAGGCCTTCTTTAAAGGTTACAGAGGGTTTCCAGCCTAATTCACGGTTTATTTTTGAGGCATCTATTGCGTATCTAAAGTCATGACCCGGGCGGTCTTTGACGAAAGTGATGAGTTGTTCGGATGTTCCTGAGGGTTGGTTTAATTTGGCATCCATTTTATGACACAGTAAACGAACGAGGTCAATGTTTTTCCATTCGTTAAATCCGCCAATGTTGTAGGTTTCATGATTTCTACCTTTGTGAAATAACAAATCAATGGCGATAGCGTGGTCGATGACAAAGAGCCAATCGCGTGTATAATTTCCATCTCCGTATACTGGAAGCGGTTTGTTTTCAATGATATTGTTAATGAATAACGGAATCAGTTTTTCAGGAAAGTGATTGGGTCCGTAGTTATTGGAACAATTACTTATTACATAAGGCAGTCCATAGGTTTCTCCATAGGCCCTCACGAAATGATCTGAGGCAGCTTTTGAGGCCGAGTAAGGCGAATTGGGGGCGTAGGGAGTAGTTTCTGTGAAGAGGCCCGTTTCACCTAGAGAACCAAAGACTTCATCGGTGGAAATATGGTAGAAACGTTTCTCTCCAAAGCCGCTTTTATTGGTATCTCTAAACGCATTTAACAAGTTTACGGTACCTTCCACATTGGTTTTAACAAAAGAAAGTGGGTCATTTATCGAGCGATCCACATGCGATTCTGCCGCCAGATGCACTACACCATCAAAAGTATATTCTAAAAATAATGTATTTATAAAGGTAGCATTGGTTATATCACCCTTAATAAAGTGATAATTGGTTAGGTTTTCTATGTCTTTAAGATTTTCTAAATTTCCAGCGTAGGTCAAAGCATCGAGATTATAAATCTCATATTGTGGATAACGTGTTACGAATCTCCTCACTACATGTGACCCAATAAATCCGGCTCCCCCAGTAATTAAAATCTTTTTTGACATAGTTACGCATTTACAAACGCCCGTCTACATTTTCTTTTAAAATTCCTTTCACATCATAAATGACTGAGAGTGGTTTTTTTAAGGTATTTAAATCCAAGGATAAGAATTCATTATGAGCTACGCCTAAAATGATGGCATCAAAGGTGTTTTGTGGCAAACTTTTGGTGGTAGTTAAATTGTATTCATGCTGAACTTCTTGTGGAGATGCCCAAGGGTCGAAGGTGGTTATTTTGACACCATAGTCTTCCAAAGCATGAATCACATCTACAATTCTAGTGTTACGGACATCGGGGCAATTTTCTTTGAAGGTCACTCCTAGTAATAGGATTTCAGCTCCATTGATGGTGATGCCCTTTTTAATCATGAGTTTAATGACTTGTGAGGCTACATACTCTCCCATGCTGTCGTTAAGTCTTCTTCCGGCCAAGATGATTTCTGGATGGTAGCCCGATTCTTGTGCCTTTTGTGCCAAGTAATAAGGATCTACCCCAATACAGTGACCTCCCACAAGTCCTGGCTTGAAAGGCAGAAAGTTCCATTTGGTACCAGCGGCTTCCAAGACAGCGTGTGTATCGATGCCTAATAAGTTAAAGATTTTTGCGAGTTCGTTTACAAAAGCGATATTGATGTCCCTTTGGGAATTTTCGATGACTTTGGCGGCCTCGGCTACTTTAATGGTGGGAGCTAAATGAGTTCCGGCAGAGATTACAGATTTGTAGAGACCATCCACTTTTTGTCCGATTTCAGGTGTGGAACCCGCGGTTACTTTTAAAATTTTCTCCACGGTATGTTCTTTATCGCCCGGGTTGATTCTTTCAGGAGAATAGCCTGCGAAGAAATCTACATTGAATTTGAGTCCGCTAATTTTTTCCAACACCGGCACACATTCCTCTTCAGTAACTCCTGGATATACCGTTGATTCATAGATGACAATGTCTCCTTTTTTCAACACTTTACCCACTGATTCACTTGACTTGTATAAAGGCGTCAGGTCTGGTCTGTTATTTTTATCAACAGGTGTTGGAACGGTTACCACATAATAGTTACAGTCTTTAATATCCTCCAAAGAGGTAGAACAGTACAACCCATTGCTTGACATTTGAGGGGTGTCCCTCAGAACAGATTTAAGTAGATCATCCTCCACTTCAAGGGTAGCGTCATGGCCTTGATTGAGTGCATCTACTCTTGCTTGATGAATATCAAAACCAATGACAGGATATTTTGTTGCAAATAAACGTGCAAGTGGTAATCCCACATACCCTAAACCGATTACTCCAATTTTAATCATAGTTGTTTTTTTTAAGAACCAATTCCGTAAAACTGGAATCCAATTTTGGTTAATTTGTTTTTATCTAAAATATTTCTGCCATCAAAAATGAAGGCTGGTTTTTTCATTTTGTCATAAATTTTCTGCCAATCGAGGGTTTTGAATTCATCCCACTCGGTTAGTAAAGCAATGGCATGGGCCTCTTTACATGCGTCATAGG
>JBKBOP010000146.1:0-4325 GCA_046293575.1 Flavobacterium sp.
GAGCGTTAATTATGACTCTCTTTTATGGGATTTTGGAGATGGTACTACAGCAACTGCTACTAATCCAACTAAAGTGTATACTTGTCCGGGTTTGAAAGAAGTAACCTTAACAATTACGAATGCATTTTGTAATCCCGATCAGACGGATTCAGTAACCATTCCTGTGTTTATTTCCGACCCTGATAACCTATTTACTGATGATGTGACTGTCACGCCCACTTCACTCATTGCTGACCGTGACTTTGCTGGAACCACTTATCAATGGGTTGATTGTAATACTGATACAAACATCGCGGGAGCTACAGAACAAGAATTTATACCCATTTCAAGTGGAACTTATGCAGTAGTGTTGAATACTAATGGTTGCGTTAGCCAATCTGATTGTTTGGATTTTCAACCTCTCAATGTTAATGAACAATTTTTAAAGGCTTTTCAACTGTATCCTAATCCTACCAAAGGAGTTTTAAATACCAATATACCTATTGAGTCAATCTTAAATGTTGAAGTGTTTTCAATCACAGGTATGAAAGTGGGTCAACAATTTGACCTTTCAAATCTAGCTTCAGGTTCTTATTTTATTAAAGTGACTACCGATCAAGGCTCTAAAACATTTAAAATAATAAAGGATTAAATGCATAAAAAGTAAATCATAGTAAGGTTGTGTTTTGAAACCTCAACATGCAACCTTACAGTCTACTCACTTTCACATACCCCACATGCAGAATATCCTCTGCTACACCATCCGCTTTGATAAGTTCAAGTCGATAGTTAGCTTTATGTGAAGTAGGCAGGATATCCTCCACTTTGTGCACATCATCCACATCCACGCCATACTGGTCGTCAATATGAGATTCGGCACCTTTAAACCCACAGTGTTGATAGAATGCGGTTTTTTTTGCCTGCTTTATGGCTGTTGACTTATTGGGAGCCACCGCCAACACTTTGTAGTGGTACTCTTCAAATTCATTGGGTTTATAACCACCCAAATTTAAAAAGAACAAACGCTCTTTGGATGCTCCAACTTGCTTTTTAGGAACCACCTGAATGCGATACCCCTCAATAGTGGTCACTTCCCGCCAGGCATCAATATGAATCTTGCCTTCCGCTTCTGGCCAGAATGCCTGCATATCCGGTAGTAGACTTTTCAGACTCGTACCAATCCCAAAAAAAATATCGTGTTGCTCTGTGTGGCGACCCGAGGGAGTGCATCCCAGCATCACCATAAAAAGTTTTTGTTCCATGCTTCAAAGATAAATGGGAATTTTCAAGATTTCAATAAGGATAAACCTAAATATTTTCTTAATAACCTAATATTTTTTTTCATATTCCTTATTTTTGGCATAATTCATGAACATTTGAAACCAATAACCCTTAATATTTATAATATGAAAAAGTTAATACTCCTCTTCAGTGCCATCGGGATGATTGCATTACAAGGCTGTGAAGGACCATCAGGACCCCCGGGACCTCCTGGAAACCCAGGAACCAATATTGAAGCCGAAGTGTTTGAAGTTACTAGATCCTTCAATCAAAACAATGATTTTAGTAGTCTTATCGACTTGAATCCACCCATTTTAGCTGCCGATGTCGTTTTAGTATACCTGCTCTGGGATGTTGATGGAAATACACCCATCTGGAGAATGATGCCGCAAACGGTACAATTAGATGAAGGTGATTTGCAATACAATTTCGATTTTACAAGATTTGATGTGAGCCTTTTCTTGAGCTCTGCCGATTTCCCTTTGACTATTTTAGGCCCTCAATGGACCAACAATCAAACCTTTAGAATCGTATTGATTCCGGGTTATTTCGGAAGTAACTTAAGAATGAATTACAACGATTATGACGCTGTCATGGCAATGTTAGGGTTAACCGAAGCCGACGTAAAACCCATTGAAAACAGAAATTAATTTACCATTTAGATACTTACCTTCCATCAGTTTATAGCTGCATGGAAGGTTTTTTTTAGGATGTCGTTAACGTATTAATACCTAACTTCGTTGCGAATATTTTTATATGGATTACCTCTTTATCATTGGCGGACTGGTCTTACTCGTTTTCGGTGGCGATTGGCTTCTCAAAGCAGCAGTAGGAATGTCTTTACGTTTAAACATCTCAAAGCTAATTATTGGGATGACGGTGGTATCATTTGCCACCTCAGCTCCTGAACTGATTGTATCCTTACAATCTGCCTTAAATGGCTTCCCTGATATTGCCCTTGGGAATGTAGTAGGTTCCAACATTGCCAATATCGGACTCATTCTTGGGGTGGTGGCCTTAATCAGTGCGATGCCTGTCGATACCACTTTCTTTAAAATCGATATGCCAGCGGTTATTTTTTCTTCTTTATTAATGATGGGTATTTTATTCTACGACGGACAAATAGACCGATGGGAAGGAGCTCTGATGTTCGCCTTGCTTATTGCATTTATCGTGTATCTCATTCGCAACCAACGCAAAAGTAAAAATGAAATCGAACTCCCAGAAGAAAAAAAAATGTCCATGCCTTGGATTATGTTGTTCCTTACCATTGGGGGAGTGGCCCTCTATTTTGGTTCCGACCTATTAATTAAAGGAGCAGTAAATGTTGCCGAAACGTTTGGTGTTTCAGACCGAGTTATCGCTGTAACGGTTGTAGCCATTGGCACGAGCATCCCTGAACTAGCCGCTTCTCTCATTGCAGCTATCAAAAAAGAAAGCTCCATCTCCATTGGAAATGTACTTGGTTCCAACATCTTTAATATCCTTTCGGTTCTTGGTTTAACCGCCATAATTCAACCCATAAAAGTCATCGACCAACGTCTGCTCTCTTTTGATATCTTTTGGATGTTGGGATTTGCACTCATCTTGATATTCTTAGCCTTCATGCCCAAACGCGGTTTCATCGATCGAAGAGCTGGAATTATATTACTACTGGGGTATGGTACCTTTATTTACCTGACTTTTGTTTAAATCGTATTTTAAATTTAAGTTTTTTCCAAAAGCTCTAAGCATTGAATACTCTTTTTTCTAATTGTATATTGTATACTGAAAACTGCGACTGAAACTGGGACTGCCTCCGAGGCTTCGGAATGAAAACTGCTCCCAAACCTACGGGATGACCACTAATCAAAACCACGTTGCCTTTTGGCCTCAAACAAAAGTACTGCTGCCGCTACCGACACATTCATCGAATCAATAGCTCCTTGCATAGGTATAATAATGTTTTGATCACTCACCGTTCGCCAAGGGTCAGTGAGTCCTGTGGCTTCGGTACCCACCACCAAAGCCGTAGCTTGTGTAAAGTTTTGCTCGTGGTAGGGTTGTGCCTCTTGAAGTATCGCACTGTAAATAGTGATGTTATTGGCTCTTAAAAAATCAATTACTTCTTCCGTAGTGCCCAACGCAATTTGATTTGTAAACACACAACCCACACTCGAACGAATCGTGTTTGGGTTGTATATATCTGAGCGTGGATTCGCCAATATCACCGCATCAATATTCGCGGCATCAGCAGTGCGAAGTAAAGCACCCACATTTCCAGGTTTTTCAATCGCTTCGGCCACAAGTATCAAGGGATTTTTCGGCAACACCAAATCCTCCAAACGATGGGATTTGGCCTTCACCACCGCCAGGATGCCTTCGGTAGTATCGCGGTAAGCAAGTTTTTGATATACCGCTTTGGAGAGTTCGATACGTTCTGCTTCAGAAGGGTGGGACAACATCGTTTCAGAACCGCCCAACTCTGGACAAAACAAGAACTGTATCACTTCATAACCACCTTTAAGTGCCAACCTCAATTCGCGTTGACCTTCCAACAAAAATTGTCCGCTTTGCTTTCGCATTCGAGCTCTTTCTTGGAGTTGGGTCCACTGCTTTACCAATGGATTTTGAATTGAAGTGATGGTTTTCAAAGATGGTGTTTTGGGCAAAAGTAAGGAGTTTTTTTGAGTAGAGAATTCAGTGGGGTAGAAATGGTTTGTAGATCGGACAAAATTGAAAAGTCATTCCCAGTATTAGAGTAATTCAAGCTTTTGAATTTTCAAAGCCTTAGCCATTTAAAGTTTTATATCTTTTTCATTTGATGCTCATAGAGGTTGGCTGAACAGTATCATTTTTTTTAAAATATTTTTGTTTTAAATTAAAACCAATATATTTACTTGGTATAAGTTGCTTTTGTTTAATACTTTAAGCTATTAGACATATCCACTTCACACAGAATAAAGCTTACAACCTAACGCTATTTACTGAATTAGCGGTTATAAACCTATAAACGCTGTACAATTTTTCAAAACATTTAATTAAACAAACGAGACTCCATTTATGTTTATGGAGCAAAACTATAT
>JBKBOP010000147.1:0-4169 GCA_046293575.1 Flavobacterium sp.
CTGACCTCCGGAGGAAGAGATGACTATAATAGCGTTAGGTGTTCCAGTAATACTGATTGAAGTGGAAGTAAATGGACAAGTAATGGTATCTCCACTACTAAAAGCAGCCGTTGGTAACGCATTTATGGTTACTGTAAAAGTATTTTCAGCAAAACAATTAGGTGAAGTTCCAGATTCCGCATACACATAAATCGTCGAAGTAGTGGTGATTTCGTCACCAGCATTTAGTGGTGTACCTGTTCCACCTGGACCTGTAAAATAATTTCCTAAAGTCAAATCAGGGAGTTCATAAGGTAAACAAGATGTCACATTACTGGGTGCGTCTACAGAAGAGGTAGTAAAAACTGTAACAGTGGTACTAGCGGTTTCGTCACATACCACACTTCCTGTAAATGAAATATCATCAATAGCGAAGTCATTACCATTGGATAAAGTCAATCTATTATAAATACAAATTTCAGCTGTTGTAGAAACACCCGAATTCCAATTATACGTTCTTTGAGCCCAATTACAAGTGCCTGCCGAAGCTGTATTGATACCTATAGAAACGCCATTAATTAACACTTCAAGGTTAGCAAAATTCTCATTAATCACAGACTGCACCCAATAGCTAAAGGTATAGTTTTGACCAGGCGTTACAGGGACTGTCTGACACCACAATCTATTATTCCCAGCATTTGTAGTGGAGCCATCTACCACCATCATATTTCCGGCACCAGTAGTATGGTCAACACAAGGAGCAAAAGGAGCAAACCAGGCTTGTGGGTTTGTAACAATCCCATAAGTACCTTGAACTCCTGTGGGTGTAGTTACATTTAAAAATTGATAGTCCGTCAAAAATCCAACATTTCCTTGTTGAAAATCACCATTAAAAATTAAATTTCTAGGTGAAGTTTGTGTAGAACTAACTGTGTAAGTAGTCGTTTGTGTTGGAGTAACGGTTATGGATGCTACATTGGGGCTGGTCAAAGATGGATCAGCGGGATTGGCTGACCAAGTGTAGTTTTCACCATTTGTAGCCGTTAAGGTGACACTAGAACCAGAACAAATAGTCTGATCAGGAGTCACTGTAAGTGGCTCTGCCGGTAAAATTTCGACATTGTCTATGGAAACCGTACCACCAACACTATCCGTCACAGAAATACTATAAATTCCCGGAAGTAAACTGGTGAATATTCCATTGGTATTATTCTGATTAACAGGCCCACTTATCGAATAATTGACATAGGGTGGCGTACCTCCAACTCCATAAATGGCAATGGAAGCGTCATCAGCTCCAACACAACTTTCATTAATGGTTGAATAATTTATTTGTAATGGTGTTAATCTAAAAAGAACAAGGTCATCTATGGCAAAATCATTACCAACGGCACTGGTATTGACATTGTATAATTCTAATCTTCTAAATTGATTGCCAACACCAGCAACAGTAAAAGTATGTGAAACTAATTGCCATCCGTCAACTGGAGGAAGTAAATTATAGGTAGCATTAAAAGTATTGGTGCCACCTTGCATCACTCTAAAACCGTGCACCGCTTGTGGATTGGTAGTATTTACCGATCTGGTGTAATATTGAAAAACATACGACTGACCACCTTGTAACAGAACATCCCCATTTGTTAACCAAAACCTTTCTACTTGAGTAGCACCATCACAAACCATCATGAGGCCTGTTCCGCTGGTATTGTCAAAACTGTTTACAAAGAAATTTGTATTTAACAAAATGGAATTATTGATGATAGCATACTCTCTTGGAGTACTGTTGGCTTGTCCACCCACAGGAGGTGTTACTAAAAAATAATCTGACTGAAAACCAATCCCAGCACCCGCCTCAAAATTGCCATTAGTGAGTAGATTTTGAGAGAAACAATACGAGGAAAACACTGTTACAATGAACAGACTTAGTAGATATCGAGCCATTATAAAGAATATTTGAGGGCGAAATTTACATAATTTTAACCTATTCTTGTCTTAAAATTTGCAACAATTTAAAAATCTTGACTTTTAAAAAGATATTTGGTATTTACCTATCTTTGCAAACTTATTATTATCATAAAAAAAATGGGTATACATAACGAATTTATTGATGAAATTGGAGATAATCATTTTTCAAATACCGCAAAAACTCCCCTTCGTGAAGATGCATTTGAACTAAGCGATGAACAGAAAATCGAAATTATAAAAGCAGATGTTGCCAACATTATGCATACCCTCGGCCTCGACTTAACCGATGATAGTTTAAAAGGTACACCCAATCGTGTAGCTAAAATGTTTGTAAAAGAGATTTTTGGGGGATTAAACCCTCACAAAAAACCAAATCCTTCCACATTTGAAAACAATTATCAGTATGGCGAAATGCTAGTTGAAAAAAATATCACTGTGTACTCCACTTGTGAGCACCATCTTCTTCCGATTGTGGGACGAGCTCACGTTGCCTACATCTCGAACGGAAAAGTGATTGGTCTTTCCAAAATGAATCGCATTGTTGACTATTACGCTAGAAGACCACAGGTGCAAGAACGACTCACCATGCAAATTGTCCAAGAATTACAACGAGCATTGGGAACAAAAGACGTTGCTTGTGTCATTGACGCCAAACATTTGTGTGTGAATTCAAGAGGTATTAGAGATATTGAAAGTAGCACCGTTACTTCGGAATTTGGAGGAAAATTTAAAGAGGATAAAATTAAACGTGAATTTCTTGACTACATAAAATTAGATACACGTTTCTAGTTTTTTCACTGAAAAATTCAAACATGACAACACACCTATACCAAGCACAAACGTTGAAAATATATAATTCTTTGACCGGAGAAAAAGAATTTTTTAAGCCCATACACGAAGGTCGTGTGGGTATGTATGTTTGCGGACCCACAGTTTACAGCAATGTCCACCTTGGAAATGTTCGTACTTTCATGAGTTTTGATGTAGTCAATCGCTATCTACTTCATTTAGGATATAAAGTAAGGTATGTTCGAAATATAACCGATGTTGGACATATGGTAGACGATGCCGATGAGGGCGAAGATAAAATTGCTCGAATGGCCCGATTGGAAAAAATTGAACCCATGGAGGTAGTACAACGATACACGGTTGATTTTCATCAAATCCTTCAAAAATTAAACTTCCTACCGCCAAGTATTGAGCCTACAGCTACAGGTCATATTATTGAGCAAATTCAAATTATTCAAGAAATCATTACCAACGGATTTGCCTATGAAACCAATGGTTCAGTGTATTTTGATGTAGTGGCATTCAATGCATCGCACCAGTATGGAAAACTAAGTGGTAGAAATATTGAAGAAATGTTGGCCAATACGAGAGATTTAGATGGCCAATCAGATAAAAAAAATCCGCAAGATTTCGCACTTTGGAAAAAAGCAGAACCTCAACACATCATGCGTTGGCCTTCTCCTTGGAGTGATGGCTTTCCAGGATGGCATTTAGAATGTACCGCCATGAGTACCAAATATCTTGGGAAACAGTTCGATATTCACGGAGGTGGAATGGATTTAAAATTCCCACACCATGAATGTGAAATTGCTCAAAATGAAGCCTGTACAGGACATGCTCCTGTAAACTATTGGATGCACGCCAATATGTTGACCTTAAATGGTAAAAAAATGGCAAAATCAACCGGTAATAACATCTTGCCGGGTGAAATTTTTAGTGGTAACAACTCGATTCTAAGTAAATCATTCAGCCCGAGCGTACTTAGATTTTTTATGATGCAAGCCCATTACAGAAGTATCCTTGATTTTTCGAATGATGCCATTTTAGCCGCTGAAAAAGGATTTCATAGACTCTTGGAAGCTTTCAACCAATTAGATAGTCTAGTTACTTCTGAAGTTTCCTCCTTGGATATTAAGGAATGGCAACAGGAGTGTTATAATGCTATGAATGATGATTTCAATACTCCTATTTTAGTGGCACAGTTGTTTGAAGGGGTCAAGTTCGTTAATTTAATTAAAGACGGTAAAGAAACCTTAAACAGAGATGATTTGAAACTACTTCAACAAACTTTAGAAGGATTTGTGTTTGAAGTATTGGGATTAGAAAATAAATCTGAAACGGAAACAGATAATGCAAAACTTGAAGGAGTCGTTGAAATGCTTATTCAAATGAGAAATGAAGCTCGAGCTAATAAAAATTGGGCGATGTCTGATCAA
>JBKBOP010000148.1:0-4163 GCA_046293575.1 Flavobacterium sp.
AACCACAATGACCACATTGCTCATGCAGTTCGAATTTTTTCCCTAATTTGAAGGGATTTTTTTCTTTATACATCTTTTCTTCATGGCATCTCGGACAACTTCCTGTTAAATTGCTGTAGAGTTTGGAACCTTTTTGTAACATTTGCAAATAATTTTCACAAAGGTACAGAAGACTCAAATTCTTGCCTGTAACATTAGTCACAAAAATGCTAAATATTCATAATTTATCGGTTTCCTTCGGAGGTAGTTATCTTTTTGATGAAGTCACCTTCCGACTGGGTTCCGGAGACCGGGTGGGATTGGTTGGAAAAAATGGTGCCGGTAAATCCACCATGTTAAAGATTTTATCCGGCGATATTAAAGCGGATACAGGAAGTATTGCCACTGAAAAAGAAGTTAAAATTGGTTTTTTACGTCAAGATATTGATTTTGTAAAAGGAAGAACTGTCTTGCAGGAAGCCTATGAAGCATTTGGAGATATTCAAACGGCAGAAAGAAAACTTGAAGAAATCAATCAACAATTGTCTTCAAGAACCGATTATGAAAGTGAAAGTTATAGTGCCCTAATTAATGAACTGAGTGATGTTAGCCATCACTACGAAGTTTTGGGTGGGTATCACTATGCTGGAGACACCGAAAAAATTCTACAGGGGCTCGGATTCAAAAGAGAAGATTTTCATCAACCCACTGATACGTTTTCGGGAGGATGGCGAATGCGAATTGAACTCGCCAAACTATTATTGCAGTCCAACGATATCTTGCTCCTCGATGAGCCTACAAACCACTTGGATATTGAAAGTATTCTTTGGTTGGAGTCTTTTTTAAAGAACTTTCCTGGCGTTGTCGTGATTGTTTCTCACGACAAGATGTTTTTGGATAACGTTACCAACCGTACCATCGAGATATCATTAGGTAAAATCTACGATTTTAATAAACCCTATTCAGAATATTTGTTACTGCGACATGAAATTAGAGAAAAGCAGTTGGCCACTCAAAAAAACCAACAAAAGAAAATTGAGGAAACAGAGAAATTAATAGAAAAATTCCGTGCCAAAGCCTCCAAAGCTTCCATGGCCCAATCACTAATTAAGAAACTCGACAAGATTGACCGCATTGAAGTGGACGAAGAAGATACTGCTGCCATGCATATCAACTTTCCTGTTTCTGTTACCCCGGGGAGGGTGGTCATTGAAGCGGAGCACGTCACTAAGCGATTTGGAGATAAAGTGGTGTTTAAGGATTTGTCATTAAAAGTGGAGCGGGGGAGTAAAATTGCATTGGTGGGGCAGAACGGACAGGGGAAGTCCACTTTTGTGAAAGCGATTGTCAAGGAGTTTCCTTATGAAGGCACCATTACCCTAGGTCATAATGTACAATTGGGTTATTTTGCCCAGAACCAAGCAGAGTATTTGGATGGCGAAATCACCTTGTTAGACACCATGATTGACGCTGCCAATGATACCAACCGTTCTAAAGTACGCGATATGTTAGGCTCCTTTTTATTCCGAGGAGATGATGTAGAGAAAAAAGTGAAAGTGCTCTCGGGTGGCGAAAGGAACCGTCTCGCCTTATGCCGTTTGTTGTTGCAGCCCATGAACGTATTGCTTATGGATGAACCTACCAACCACTTGGACATCGTTTCCAAAACCGTATTGAAAAATGCTTTAAAAAAATATGAAGGCACTTTGATTTTGGTGTCCCACGACCGTGATTTTCTTCAAGGGATGGCTGATCTTGTTTATGAATTTAAAGACCAGAAAATCAAAGAATATTTAGGCGATATCAATTTCTTCCTCGAACAACGAAATGTGCAGAACATGAGAGAGGTTGAAAAACGTGACGAAGTGAAGGCAGCCGCCAAAGACAAAGCTCCCTCTCTTTCCTATGATGACCAAAAAAAGTTGAAAAGTCTACAGAACAAGCTTAGTAAAATTGAAAGTCAAATTCAACAGTTAGAAAAAGACATTCAAGTAGATGACCGTGAACTGGCTTCTCATTATGATAAACACCTCGAAAATGCCGCTTTTTTTACTGCCTACGAGCGTAAAAAGAGAGACTTAGACACTTTGCTGGAAGAATGGGAAACGGTGCAGGAAACGCTTGAATCGTTGCAGTAGGACATGAAGCGAAACCTACATCTTTTGATTTCAACGCCAATTGTTCTGGTGGCGGCTTATTTTTATGGTTTTAGGCCAGCTTCCGTTTTTCCGTTGGTATTGGATATCTCTGTGACGACTCCAGATGAACACAGTGTTTTCAGAGCTTTGATGGGACTCTATACTTCGATGGCCATTCTTTGGATGTTAGGGATAGTTCGCCCTTCTTTTTGGAAAGTCGCTACTATTTCCAATTTGTTTTTTATGGGGGGTATTGCCTTGGGGCGGTTTTTCAGCATATTATATGATGGTATTCCCTCTGCCTTATTTTTGTATGGTTTTTGGGGTGAAGCTATCCTTGCTGTTTTTGCATGCTACCAATGGTTTCGCTTTTCCGGTTCAAAGGCTCCTTAAACGGATTTCTGGCATTCCATTGGGTTTTGGGTTCAAGGTATTGAAAAAACCGATGGAAGTTCTTTTGAATCAATTGATTTCTATGTAGAATAAAACCTATCATAGGAACAGCTTCAGCTCCAATGGAACTTTTGATTTCCAAAGCCGTTCTGCCAAAGATGATTTCTTGAAACCCTTGGTTAATCGAGTAGGCCACCATATCATATAACATATTCAAATACAGCATTTTTTCTTTTTGTACTTCTTCGTCATAACCCAAAAAATAGGTATCCATTTGGCTACCGTTTTTAATAAGGGTGTTGAATCCAATGAGCTTACCCTCTTCAAAATAGCCGTAAAACAAAAACAGCTCTTTTAGTTGTTGTTTCATCACCCTAAAGTGGTGCTTAGGTAATATAAATGTGTTGAAAGGAGCATTTTGAGCCACATGATGGTATAGTTTGTATATGGCTTCTTCGTATTCGATGATTTCTTTAAGACTGAGCTTTTTCTTTTCCAGACCTGTTGCTTTTTTTCTTGCTCTTTTGTATTGGTCACGGTATTTTTTATTCAAATCATGAAGATAATCATCGAAATGGTTCCAATGTGGACACACACAAAATACCATGTTGGGTTGAGTCTCGAAACGATAATATGATTTTGTGATGCTGGAGGGGAATCGATGTATTTCTGTAGTTTCAAAATCCTTAAAGGTGGTCAGGTGGATTTTTTGGTTGTTGCTATTGCATTGTTGTTGCAGTTCTTCAGTGGCGATGTGCAGTTGTTGCAGTCCTTCTTCTATCTTTAGTGTCTCTTTAAACTGATAAGCATTTTGACCTGTAAGCATGTTGTTGCCAATAAAAAGCAATCGTGACGCAAAGTTTCTAAAGATACTGTCACGGATTCTTGTTTTTAAACAACGTTCTCGTTCCCCAAATGTTTCTACGGATGCTACTTCCAGCAATTGAGCCACGGCCACCCCACAAAGTTCCTTATCTTTGTACAACCCTATAAAAAAGCATTGCATGTTTTCCGGAGAGGCTTGCTCAAGTACTGAAAGGTAGTGACTACACAAAAAAACATTTCCTTGGGCTATGCTGTCCCATTCGGGAGGTAGGTCTTTTACTATCTGGAATAAATGATGCGTCAGTGACAATTATTCGTAATTTTAATAAACGAAGGTATTGTATGTAAAGGTGAAAATGATTTTTTTTAACTTATTATAAATAAAAACCACCATGAAAAAAGCCACTTCCGAACAAATAGAAACGTTTTTACATTCCCATCCGAAATGGACCTTAGATGGTGATTATATTCAATGTGTTATAGAGTTTGATGATTTTTCACAGGCGTTTGCTTTTATGACACGAGTGGCTATGGAAGCAGAAAAAGCCAATCACCACCCTGAATGGAGTAATGTTTATGCTACCGTAACGATTCGGTTAAGCACCCATGATGCTGGTGGCCTCACCGAAAAAGATTTTCATCTGGCTCATCGCATTGAAGAACTTCAGTAATTACACCCAGCCGCACACAATGCCACCCATGAGCGTCATGACCACAGTCCAATAGCCTGCACTGATCGCAATATACTTCCATGAGCGTTGTTCAAACAAACTTCCAATAGCAACAATGGGTAAGGCCAAAAATATACCACTCATAAAGCCATGTAGG
>JBKBOP010000149.1:0-4144 GCA_046293575.1 Flavobacterium sp.
TGCTTATGGCCAACTTCGCATTGGAAACCCTTTGGATCAAAATAATCATGTGGGTCCCTTAATCGACACTCAGGCAGTGGCGATGTATGAGGAGGCATTAAAGCAGGTGGTGGCTCAAGGCGGAAAAATTGCTGTGGAAGGTGGAGTGTTATCAGGAGAAGGTTATGAAAGTGGATGCTATGTCAAACCTGCCATTGCTGAGGCCAATAATGATTTCCCCATCGTGCAGCATGAAACTTTTGCACCTGTGTTGTATTTATTGAAATATTCTGGAGATGTGCATAATGCCATCACTATTCAAAACGGTGTGGCTCAGGGATTGTCATCGGCGATCATGACCAATAATTTAAGAGAAGCCGAAGCTTTCTTATCTCATGCTGGTTCCGATTGCGGAATTGCCAATGTCAACATCGGAACTTCTGGAGCAGAAATTGGTGGAGCCTTTGGTGGTGAAAAAGAGACTGGAGGCGGACGTGAATCCGGTTCAGATGCCTGGAAAATCTATATGAGAAGACAAACTAATACAATTAATTATACAACAGATTTACCCTTGGCACAAGGCATCAAGTTTGATTTGTAAAATATTCAGTAACACTATTTAAAAAACAGCCTGTTCATCACTGGCTGTTTTTTTTATTGTATTTGTAGTTAAAATCTCGTTAGACAGAGAGTTATCCCCTATAATAAGTTAATTTTTTGTTTTGTTTAAGCTTTTACGTATAGCTTTGCAGTCCCAATCTATTATAACAAACTACAAATTATGATTGCCCCAGCAATTCCACTCAATGAGCATGAACGACTCCTTGCTTTAAAATCTTATCAGATACTTGATAGTTCACCTGATATTGACTATGATGCTATTTCAAAAATTGCCTCAGAAATTTGTCAAACTCCCATTTCATTGATTTCTCTTGTTGATGACGATAGGCAATGGATGAAATCTGTAATCGGTATTCAAGTAACAGAAACCACAAGAGAGGTTTCCTTTTGTGCCCATGCCATAAACTATCCAGAAGAGACATTTATTATTGAAGATGCCACTAAAGATGAGCGTTTTTTTGATAATCCAATGGTTATTGGAGGACCCAAAGTAGTGTTCTATGCTGGTGTTCCGTTAATCAATCCAGAAGGTTATCCTTTGGGGACTTTATGTGTGGTGGATCACTCGCCCAAAAAACTTACCACCAATCAAATTGAAAGTTTAAAATCTTTGGCACGCCAAGTTAGCCATCTTATGGAGTTGCGAAAAACCAATTTGAGATTAGAAGAAAAAAAGGTGGAGTTAGAAAAAAAGAATCATGAATTATTACAATTTTCATATGTGCTCTCTCATGATATAAAAACACCCTTGAACAATATTATTTCTCTTTCGGAATTTTTAAAAGAGGGAGAAATTGAGGATAAAGAGGTGATGATAGGCATGATTTCTGAATCAGCACATCATCTTAAAAACTTAACTGATAAAATACTGTTACACTACATTTCAGACAATGCTCTTTTGAATAGTGCCCAAGAAGTACACTTAAAACCTTTGTTCAAAAAAATTGAGGAACTTTTAAATCCTTTGGGTGAGCATGTGATTCAATATCATATCGCGGGTGAAGTATCATTAGTGACGAATGAAACTGCACTTTTTCAAATACTTAGTAATTTGATTTCTAATGGCATCAAATACAATCTTTCTCAAGTGGTTGAAATTGATGTGCATGTTTATAATGAAGATGACCAGACCATTTTTTCTGTAACAGATAATGGCATTGGCATCGACTTGGAACACCACGATGCGATTTTTGACTCCTTTAAAACCTTAGGTATCAAAGACCGTTTTCATCAATCTGGAAGCGGAATTGGACTGTCTACTGTAAAAAACTTAGTAGAAAAACTTGGTGGAAGTATTGTTATTGAATCCGTCAAAGGAAAAGGTTCCACATTTGAATGTAGACTTCCCACAGTAGTAGAAGTCCTTTAATTTTACTTGGTTTTCTTAACATACTGTGTCAAAATCACAATATGCTGACCTTCTACCCGGCCTTCAATTTGTTCGGCATTGTCCCACACTAGTTTGATGTTGTGAACAGCAGCACCCCGTTTGGCAGTGAAGTTGGCTCCTTTCACATCTAGGTCTTTAATTAAGACTACCGAATCTCCATCATTTAATACATTACCATTGACGTCCTTATGGATGATTTTATCAATATCATCAAGATGGTCACCGGTAGCTTCGGCCCATGCCAGTGTCTCATCATCAAGAAACATCATGTCGAGTAAATCTTGAGGCCAACCTTCGTGTTTCAAACGATGTAACATTCGCCAAGACAAAACTTGAACAGGTGAATGTTCGCTCCACATACAATCGGCCAGACACCGCCATTGTTGGGATTGTATTTTTTCAGGTTCTAAAATTTGTTCATGCAAGTCTTTGTGCATTAAAATACTATGACGAACATCTTCCTCTTGATAAGGCGGCAACGTATAGACCATTAAGGGCTCACCTTGTCCACTCAACTCACAAAGGGAATTGCTTCTTTGTCGTAAACTTTTTTCTACTTGGGTCATCTTATAAAAATAAACCTTTCAGGCTATACTGAAAGGCTGTTATTATTAGCATTTATTTTAGCCTAAATCTGGCTCGTAATACTCTATGATTTAAAATCAGGATAAACAATTGCCCCATTGACAAATTGTCTTATTGACACATTATCTCATTGACACATTAAAACCGATATCCAAAACTAAATCCTGCATTAAATTCAATGGCAGAAAAACGGTCGTTGGAATCATCGTTAAAATTTCTTCCAACATTGAAGAAAGGTCCAAAAACAAACTTATCATTTCCATTCCATTTATAACCGGCACCCATCCCAATAATAAAACCATTCATATCAATGGTTCGAGTTGTTTTCACGTCATCAACAGTTACTTCGTCTATAAAATCTCCAAACCGGTATTTGAAAAAGGGATTCGCATACAATCCAGAACCTGCGTGTTCAGTTCCAAAATAATAGACATATCCAATTTTTAAACTACTGGTTTCAAACTTTCTAGCACCTTTTTCTGTGTGGTAGTTCACTCGGTCATTGATAAGCAGTTCTCCTTCAATAGATTGGTTAAAATCAACAAAACGTTCGTAGCCCAATTCAACCGAGGCTTGGATTAAAATGTTTAAGAAATTCATTTTAACTTCATTTTGGGGATAATCACCGTGTTGCGACCAAGAGGTCAAACTACTGATGGCAGCTAATAAAAGTAGATATTTTTTCATATTCAATATTTTTTAGATTACAAAGATAGCGATTAATTTCTGCCCTTTTCTTTGGGATAGAGTTGTGGTAAAGGATCGCTTTGCCAAAACTCCTTAGTATTGACGTTCATGATGGTTAAAGGCCCTTTGAAAGCGGCACCCGTATCCATATTCCAAACACATACTTTGTGAACGGGAATTGTTTCATGAATACGTGTGGTGGGCGTGTGACCAATATACACTTCATCATACAACGTCATTCGTTTGGGATAGTAGGGGTCGTCTCTAGAGATGCGGTCATCTAGTGCCAGAGCGGTTTCCCACAACGTTCTATCCCAATACATCATGGGTTTGTAAAATTCATATTCAATCCCATTGACGTTAGTGAATCCTGCATGGACAAACAAGCGGTTCCACGCATCCAGATAAAAATCCTGAAGTTGTTCCAAAAACAAGATGTGCTTTTTAATATTGTCATCATCCAACTTTCGGTAGGCTTCAATGGTTGACTCCCCCCCGTGTTTATACCACTCAGGACTATAGCTGTGGGTTTTGAGATAGTTAAGCAACAAATCATCATGGTTCCCTCGAATAAAAACACAGTGGTTTGTTTTTTCTAGTTCCATCAAATAATCTATTACTTGAGGTGATTCACTCCAACCGTCTACATAATCTCCTAAAAAAATTAATGTGTCGTTGGGTTGCACCGCGGCACGATTGAGCACTTGTTTGAGGGCTTGCAATCCTCCGTGTATGTCTCCTATTACAAAGGTGTTGTTCATAAACTGATTTTTACAAAAATAGAAAAAGACCTCATCCTTCAACAATTTATATTTGTGAATTTTTTATTTTTAAACCAAAATGGCGATTCTTTAAGTAGTCAGAATTGTATTATTGTAAAAT
>JBKBOP010000150.1:0-4116 GCA_046293575.1 Flavobacterium sp.
CTGTGGCACTTTCATCTAAACAGGGAACTGTTCCTAGAACTGTATAGGTATAAACACCAGGTAAGTCGATTGCAGGATTAAAAACTCCTGTACCACTTGCAAGTGCAGGTGACCATGTTCCATTAGGATCAGGGGTTCCGTTCAAAAAATCAAATAATTCAAATAGGGCACTGTCTTCACAAATTTCGGTGCTCCCATCTTCACCAGGATTAGGAGCCATAACAACCGAAACTGTTACCGATGAGAAAAGCTCTCCACAAATTGGATCGACAATTGAATAGGTATAGGTTCCTGCAGCATCAATGAGCGGATTGAAGATTCCCGTTCCACTGGATAAGGAAGGTGACCAACTTCCACCCAGTTCCGGGATACCACCTAATACATTGAATAGATCAATCGTTCCAGTATTATCACAAATCGAAATGGAATTATCTTCTCCAGGGCTTAATGGGTCTGAAATAATTACGGATACTGTAGATGAAACCGGAGGACATTCAAAAGATTCATCAACCGTATACGTAAATATATATGGGCTACCAGCAGCATTCAATGTTGATACATCAAGTGTACCCAAATGTCCGTTGGTCGTTGTAAGTGGCCCTAACCAAGAACCCGTGGCAAAAGGAGTTCCACTTAGAGAATCAAATAAATTAACAGTGCCAATAGTTGTTGTTTCTGTTGCACAAATACTAATTGTTTCGCTATTCCCAGCGTTATTTAAAGGTTGGATGATGACGTTTACTTCCAAACGACTTGTGCTTTCACAAGGGGGATCGGTTGTTGTTGCATAATATGTACTACCGTTCACCAAAGGTGTGTTGTTAGAGAGTGGCACCGTACTCGAAATTGTAGTGTACCAATTATTATTTCCACTTGCAATAAGATTTGCAATAGTTGGTGGATTTCCGGGGTTGATACAAAAATATTGTGTTGAAGGTCCTGTGGGTGTAGGCACAAATCCTACCGATACAAAAACTATTTTACGGGAAGTCTCACAACCTGTAAAAGGATTCGTCTGACTCGCATAATAAAAGGTATTGGTGGTTAATAAGGTTGATAACGGCAAGGGTGTACCACCAACCGATGCAATATACCATTGAATATTATTACCAAGAGCAATAATATCTCCAACTGTAAAAGAGGTTACATCATCATTACAAAACCCTTGAAAAGGCGGACCGCCGGGAGGTCCAAAAATCGTGACTGTAACCGCGACTCTATTTCCACAATTTCCGTCCGTATTGTCTGCAAAGTATTGGCTACCATTCACTAATCCAACAGAAGACGCAAGTGGTGTGGTTGAAGTAGCGGAAGCAAACCATGCCACACCTCCTCCATTATCTATCGCAACAAGATTTGCAATGGTGGGAGATTGTACATCACAAAAGGTTTGAGTTGTATTGATCACCGTTGGACATTGAGACCATAACCATGAGGAATATAAAAACAACCAAAGTACAATTTGATTTCTGAATAATGTTTTTGGGGAAAGCTCTATATGTTTGTTTTGTTGCATTTAATAATCAAAATTTGACCGGAATTGAAACCTCATTTTCACTGTACTGATACAGGTATATTTCTATGTTATGAAATCCACCTTGCTCAGATTTTTCATATTGAAACCTATGAGCCGTTTGTTCTGTAACCTCATCTTTAGCTAGAGATGTAAAATTTCTCACTTGAAACAGTCTCAGCAAAGTATCGAATGTTCCATCAAAACCTGAAACTGCGTCATAGGTGATAGGTATTCCATATTTGTTTTGATATGCCTTGGAAATTCCTGCATGAAAAGTCGTTTTTGGGTTACCATTAAATGAAGGATACAATAATTTTAGTACTTTAAATCTAATTTCAGAAACCCCTTCATTGAGCAATTGTTCGCGTGTAATTAATGACATCAATTGAATGTCTTTGTCTGCAGACTCTTTCAATAAAACGTTAGTGACATTCAAATAAACCCCTTGACGATCTGTATCCATCAAAACTATTGTTTTCTTTTGATTGCTTAACGATTTTCTTAATTCAGATTCATTGATAGTGCCGTTTACATTGGCTTCAATAATTTTAAACTCAGGAGTATCATTTAACCAAAGATGTTCAGGTCTATTTTTGGTACCATTTGTTACTACCACCACCTCAGCATTGACAGACTTTATGTATTGAATCAACTTTTCTCTTACCTGTTGCATTTGTGGTACAGCTAAATAAGTATTTGGTTGATTTGAAATTGTAGCGTTAAAGGTTATAACTGGTACATTATTTTTTTGGAATATAGTCAGTTTTTTTTCAGGTAAAGTAGAAGATGACAACATCAAAATCGCATCCATTTTATCAGAAACCTTTTCGATTGATTGTTGACTTAAACTATTAAAAAATTCGATTTCTAAATTAACTCCTAAATGCTTTATTGAATCAATAGCTATTTTTAGCCCTGAGAATTGTCGCATTTCTGATGAAACATTGGATGTATTTAAAGAGCCTATTAATTCACTTTCTTCAAAGGGAATTACCACCGCTATTTTTTTGGTTTCAATCTTATTAATTGTGGCAAGTAATCCGGTTGGACGAGTTAACACTTTTACAACTTCTGGTTTTGAAATTGGCTCTGATTTTGGAGTTGTGTTGGTTACAGAAACATTTCCTCCCGGTAAATTGATTTTCATTCCAGACCTTAAACCTTCTTTTAACTCAGGGTTTCGTTCTACTATCTCGTCAATAGTGGCACCTGATTTTCTACTTAAACCAAATAAGGTTTCTCCGGGCATCACTTCATACAACCCCCAGTCAGATGACTGTGTGGTAGTTGCAACCTCAGGTTGATTGGTTGCTTCAGGTTGCTTCACGGGCTCAATTCTTTGTGGTGTTGGTTGTACAACTTGCGGTTGAGAAGTTGGACTTTCTCTTTGCAATGAAGTCAAAATGCGGTGTCCGGATTGCAACATCCTTTTTATATGCGGATTTAACTCTTCTAATTCATCAATCGTTAAACTGAATCTTCTAGAAAGCCCGTATTTGGTTTCACCGGGTTGTACAACGTACATATCTGTTCTAGAAGTTCCAGTTAGTGCTGTTTGGGAAGCACTTCCTTTTGAAGGAATCATTAAGGTTTGACCAGACCTCAGCACGCCTGTCCAATTGGCTTTGTTAGCATTAAGTAAATCATCTACTGTAACTCCATATCTTCGGGAGAGTCCCCATAACGTTTCACCGGGCTGCACTACATAAGAAGTGGTCTGACTCAAATCTACTGATGTAGATGTAGAAGCTATGGTCTTGGGAGCATTATCTTTAGCACCGCGAAGAGAAAGTCGTTGACCTGTCATCAACATATTTTTGATTTGCGGATTCTGTTCCTCTAATTCATCAATGGTTAAACCGTATCGACTTGATAAGCCAAACTTGGTTTCCCCTTGCATGACAGTATGATAGAGAACTTCATTAGATGTCGAATTAGTATTTGAGGGCTGTGCACTAGGTGTTGAAGTTTCCGAAGTCGAAGAAGGTCTTGGGCTAACTTGTGATACAGGAACGTTAATTTCAGTTTCTGCTTTGAGACCTTCCTCCATAAGTCCGGGATTTAGTCTGTATAAATCATTAGGTGTTACTTTATATTGCTGAGAGATTCCAATAACCGTTTCACCTCGTTTCACTGTATGCTTGATCAAACTTTCCTGTGCCGTAAGAATAGAACAGAAAAAAAATCCCAACAAAATGATAACTAAAGGATACTTCATGAATTTACTTTTAAAGAGCAAGTAAAAAAACACTTACTTATTAATCAATAAAATTAAATAAAAAACCTTCAGAGGATTGAAGCCCTTTGAAGGTAGTATTAACTATTTTATTAACAATTTGCTAATACACGAAAATAGGTCTTTGACTCATCATTTCGTTCACATCAGCAGCTGTTTTTTCTATAATTTCTTCATTATCATGATTGAGAATTACCCTATCAATAAAACACACAATATCCTCCATATCAGACTCTTGCAAACCTCTCGTGGTAATGGCAGCTGTTCCTACACGAATACCTGAAGTGACAAATGGAGATTTATCGTCGAAAGGAACCATGTTTTTATTTACTGTGATTTCTGCTTTTACTAAAGCATTTTCAGC
>JBKBOP010000151.1:0-4050 GCA_046293575.1 Flavobacterium sp.
AAAATTTCCAATCATAACCCTTACGGGGTGTTTTATGTTGGGAATAATAGCATCTAATCGTTATCATCCCGACACCACTCTCCTTTTGCCTATTTTTTTCTTCTCCCTTGTAAGTATGGTTTTTTTACATTGGAAGTATAAATCCCATCAAATTTTAAAGTTTTTCTATTCTCTTACTTCTTGGTTCTTAGCATTTTTGGCGGGTGTGCTTACCTTTCTTTTACACTACCCGCTGAATCATCAAAATCACTATAGCCAACAAATAGTTTCAGGAGAAAAGTACTTGATTGAAGGAAAAATTTCTGATATTTTAAAGCCTAATGATTATACATATAAATACTTTATAGAGTTAAAATCTTTAAATAATCTGCCCATCGACGGGAAATTAATGGTCAATTTTTCTAGAAAAAATCCAGAAAACCCACCTTCAATTGGAACAAAAATAGTAGCCTACTGCGAAATCAAGGCACTCATAAAGCCTAACAATCCCAATCAATTCAACTATGCTGATTATTTAGAAAAAAAAGACGTCTTCCATCAAATTTATTTAGAAAACAGCAACTTTACATACAAAGGAATTGAGCAAAACCTGAGTTATCATTTGCAGAAAACAAGAGAGAAAATCATTCAAGATTTTAAAGAAAATGATATCTCACCAGAGGCTTTGGAAATTTTAAAAGCACTCCTGCTTGGTCAAAAACAAGATATTCAAAAAGAATTACTCGAGCAATATTCCAAAGCGGGTGCAGTACATATTCTTGCCATTTCTGGCTTACACATTGGTATTTTACTATTCTTTTTTAAAGCAGCTTTTTCTCCATTAAACAGGTTTAAAAACGGAAGGTTGATACAGTTACTACTTATAATTTTTCTGTTATGGACGTATGCTCTGTTGGCTGGAATGTCGCCATCTGTGGTGAGAGCCGTGACCATGTTCAGCTTTGTGGGAATAGGAATGTATATGAAAAGAGCAACAAATATTTTCAATACCATTTGCTCTTCCATACTTTTATTGTTGATTTTTAAACCCAATTTTCTGTTTGAAGTAGGATTTCAATTAAGTTATGCTGCTGTTTTTGCAATTGTATGGATTCAACCCTTATTCACAAAACTATATAGACCTAGGAACAAAATCCTCAACTATTTCTATGAAATCTTTACAGTTTCCATTGCCGCACAACTAGGGGTTTTTCCTTTAAGTATCTATTATTTCCATCAATTTCCATCCCTATTTTTTATTACCAATTTAGTAGTGATTCCCATGTTAACAGTAATGTTGGTCATTGGATTAGTAAATATCATCTTCAATTTTCTAGGTTTAGGATTTTTAGGTTTAGGAAAGGTTTTGTCATTTGCAACTGAATTCAACAATCAATTCGTATCCAAGGTAGCGTCATTCGATTATCTAGTCTTCTCCGACATTCCCTTTAATGTGTACTTGGTTTTAACTACGTATGCAATGATCATTGGGTTATTCTTGTTTTTTAAAAAACCGGGGATGCAGTATCTCACTCTTTTTTTTATGACTGTTATAACTTTCCAAGGCATCTATTTTTATAGCCGCTACCACCATTATCATCAGAAGGAACTCATTATTTATCAATACCCCAGAAAAAGCATTTTGACTATTAAAAACGGTGATGAAGTGACTGTACACACTACCGACTCGTTAATCCATCAAAATTATGTGCTTAAAAACTACCTCCAAGGAAACTTTGGAACAACAAAAGAAATACAATCCATTAAAGAGACCTACACTATTGGAAATGAAAAATTATTAATAGTCAATGCAAAGAATATTTATAAAACTCCAGAAAAAGCAGATTTCATACTATTAACCCAAACCCCAAAAATAAATGTAGAACGGCTGATTGAACATCATCAACCCAAGTTAATCATTGCAGATGGAAGTAACTATAAAAATACGGTGAAAAAATGGAGAGAAACCTGCAATACAAAAAATATCCCTTTTCATTATACCGATGAAAAGGGATTTGTAAAGTTTACATTCAATTAATTATTTTATTCCCATAATCTGATTGGCAACAGGCAACCATTTCTCAGGACCTCCGGCAACATATCCAGTCTTGCCTAATTGTTGAAGATTAATGGATTTATCTTTTTTCTTTTCTGGATTGGCAAACCAAATGGTTGGATATCCTCTCACCCCAAAAATATTTTGTAATTCTAAGTTCTGTTGCGTTAACTGTGCTTCTAATTTTTTTCTTTTGGGATAATCAAGCTCTACAAGTATCACATTTTTTTGAGCCCATTGCACAAATTCTGCTTTTTTGAAAACTTCGTTTTGCAAACGAATACACCATCCGCACCAATCACTACCCGTAAAAAACAAAAACAAGGTCTTTTTCTCTTTTAAAGAAAGTTCAATGGCTTTGTTGATATCGGTATGCCAAGTCAGTTCTTGTGCATGTATTCCAATTTGTAAAAAGATAAGGGATACGGCTAATTTCAGTTTCATATTGAATTCTTTAAGAATTTCAAAAATAGTTATTTTAGATTACTATTTAGCAGGTTTTATTTCAGCCATAAGTTGTTCAGGTTGGTAATATCCTACAATCACCTTATCAATGTCTCCTTTGCTATTTAAAATATACATGGAAGGATACCCTTCTACTTTTAGAAACATCGTGAATTCATGCACACTATTTCTTCCCTTTCTATCTGGATTGAAATTGGGATTGGAATATTTTTTTCCCTTATAGTTCACTTCGTTATTGCCTTCGCCATTAAATTTAACCGCATAGAAATTGGCGTTGATATACTCTGCAACTTCTTTGTTGGAAAAAGTATTCTTATCCAGCATTTTGCAGGGACCACACCAATCGGTATACACATCCATAAAAATGGGTTTCGGATTTTTCTTTTGTGCAGCCATAGCTTCGTCAAAGGTCATCCATTTAATTTCCTGAGCCTGTGTAGCAAAAGTGGCCAAGACTGCTACAAATAACCAAAGTACATTTTTCATTATTTATTTTTTTAAATGATTAACAAATACAATGCCGAAAAAACTATCGAACACCGTGCATGAGTTTTTTAATAACCGGTTGAAAAGCAATTGAAATAACTCCAATAGCCAATGAGACAAAGGTAAGAATCCAAAAGAAATAACTTATACCGTTTTCATCAGCAATTTTATCAACATTCTCACCAAATTTAGCAGCTCCTTTCATTCCGATGGCAATGGCAAGGTACCAAATTCCAAACATCATGGCAATCATTCGAGCTGGAACTAGTTTGCTGACATACGAAAGTCCTACCGGTGAAATACAAAGCTCACCCATGGTATGAAAGAAATATACCAAAATCAACCAAATCATACTCACAGAGGCTGTTTGAGCTCCCGGTGCAATGTCTTTAGCACCATAGGCAACACAGGCCATTCCTAAAGCCAGCAGAAACATACCAATGGCATATTTTCCGTTGGCACTTGGATTGTATTTACTTTCCCACCACTTCGAAAAAAGGGGAGCCAATGCGATTATAAAAAAGGAATTCAACACTTGAAACCATGAAGCTTGAACTTCCAATTCATCTCCTTTATTTTGATCATACAACATCCAAATGGCAATCGCCCAGACAATCACAAAACTTAATCCTAAAACAATGTTGGAAGCTCTGTACTTTTGAAATGTTTGTTTAAAAAGAAGATACAATACCCAAGTTATAATAGCTAAAGGCACAATCGTCATTGCCGAATTGACAATTTTAAAAATCAAACCAGCATTGCCTTCTAAAATTCGATTGGTATAGTCACGAGCAAAGATGTTTAGCGTTCCTGGTGATTGTTCAAAAATGGCCCAGAAAAACATAGTGATAAATGCGAAGAATGCCACGGCAATCATCTTTTCGCGGGTTATTTGAGAATATTTTGTAAGCCTATAAAATAGCAACACCAAAAACATAAAAATGGCCAATAAAATGGTAAAATTATTGCCTTGGATTCCAAATACATCCCAATTGAAAAGATTCAGTGCCCCATCTGAAATAATTGTTGCTGGCTCGAAAATAATCCAAACCAATCCAAGTACT
>JBKBOP010000152.1:0-4046 GCA_046293575.1 Flavobacterium sp.
TTTGATAGTGTTGCATTATGGAACGAATGTCCTCAACTATGGTTCTTATGATTATCAGTGGTACCAAAGAAATATGGGTAAAGTGGTGCAACATTTGAAAAATTGCTTTCCGGGTGTAGCGATACTAGTGGTTTCCACTGCAGATAAATCTACAAAATATAAATTGGAAATGGAAACCGATTCTGCCGTCATTCCATTGACAAAAGCTCAAAAACAATACGCCCTTCAATCTGAAGCCGGATATTTTTCGCTTTTTGATAAAATGGGAGGCTCAGGTTCCATGAAAAAGTGGGTTGAATCTGAACCAGCTTTAGCTAATAAAGACTATACTCATTTTAATTATAAAGGTGCTCAAAAAGTAGCTGCCATGATTGATGAGTACTTGGAAAATGGATACAAAAAATATAAAGAACTGAGAAAAAATCAAAATGGTGTTTTGGGAAATCCCTTAAATGATTCTCTAAAATCACAAATGAATACCACTGCTGATGTTCCATAAAATTTTATTCATACTGGCTTTTTTTCAATCGATTTGCTTGACTGCACAAACCGATTCGCTGTATGTTGAGGTGGATACTTTAGAAGTGAAAACATCAAGTGGACTTCATCATACGAAAAACTTGGAGCCCTTTTTCAAGAAATTAGATCAACTTTCGAACGGCTCAACCCAAAAAGTTTCGATTGTTCATATTGGCGATTCACATATCCAAGCAGATATTTTTAGTGGTAGAATGAGAAAGTTGTTTCAGAATACTTTTGGTAATGCCGGTCGTGGGTTGGTGTTTCCGCATAATCTTGCCAAATCTAACGGTGCTTCCGATATGCGGTTTCAATCGGATGCTGCTTGGGAATCTCAACGAAATATTCACCAAAACACAGGTAATCCAGTCGGTGTTTCGGGCTTTGCTTTGTTTACGAAGTCAGATTCATTTTATATTGATGTACAAGTAAAATCGACAGAGGACTCTTTTCAAATTATGAAGATACTGACTCCAAGAAATGCCTCCATGTTTCAAGTAGCCACTACTTTTTCAACAGAAAAAAAGGAGGTGAAGGTTCCTCAAAGTAGTTCGCACACCATTAAATCTGGAGAGAATCTATCCACAATTGCCGCCAAATACAACACTTCTGTAAAGCAAATACAATCAGCGAATGGTTTAAAAAATACCATGATTCGTGCGGGTCAAAAATTAGTAATTCCCGTTGCAACCACTCAATCAAGAAGTGAAGATGTAAAAGCGTTCAACCCGATTGCTTTAGAAAAAAAGGATGGATATCACCTCTTTACATCTGATTCATTACGTCAACAATTGTATTTAATCCCACATGAAAAAGACAGCATATATGCCTTGAATGGTTTGATCTTAGAAAACAACCAACCTGGAATTGTATACCACACCATTGGAGTGAATGGTGCAAAAGCATCTGATTTTTTAAAATTCCCTTTGTTTTTTGAGCAATTGCAAATTTTGCAACCTGATTTGATTATCATTTCTTTGGGTACTAATGAGAGTTTTGACAAATTGAACGAACAAGAATTTAAAAATCAATTACAACAGTTTCTGAAGTCTTTAAGAGCAATTGCTCCCGAAACAGCTTTTTTAATTACCACGCCACCCCCTTCTTTATTCAAAAGAAAATTCCCTAATACTTTTGCCGCGGCTTACAGTACTCTTATTCTTGAACATAGTGAAACATGGGATATTGGTGTTTGGGATGTATTTACAAATTGGGGCGGATTATATGGCGTACCTCAACTGGCAAAAAGGGGATTGATTGCTGCCGACAGGGTTCATTACACCCGAAATGGCTATGACCTTCTCGGGGTTGAGCTTTTTGAAACCTTAATGGAGGCTTTTGGAACCTACAGAAAACTAACTCCTTCTAAAGAATGATGGATAGCCTTCAAAAGTGGTGGAACGAGTTAGTGCCTTGGTTTACCCATGAAAGTTTTGTGAATCTTTGGGTGTATCAAAAAGAAAATCCAATGTTGTTCAATAGCGGGATGTTTCTGGGATTCTTTTTGGTGTTTTACTTCGTTTATATTCTTACTCGAAAAACGCACCATTTCCGGATTACCTATGTGGTGTTATTTTCGTTGTTTTTCTACTATAAATCAAGCGGACTCTTTTTCTTACTGATTATTTTTTCATCCATATTGGATTTTGTTATTGGAAAATTAATTTATGAGGAAGAAAAGAAATCATATCGCAAATTTTTCTTAGTAGTTAGTTTGGTTACCAATCTTGGACTGTTGGGTTATTTCAAATACACCAACTTTTTTATCGACAATTGGAACATCATTAGCAATGGACGAATTAATTTTCAAGAAATCATTCTTCCAGTAGGGATTTCCTTCTATACTTTTCAAACCTTGAGTTATACGATTGATATTTATAGAAAACAACTGCAGCCCACCAAGAGTTTTATGGACTTTCTGTTTTATGTATCCTATTTTCCTCAGTTGGTAGCTGGACCCATTGTGCGTGCCAGTGATTTTATCCCTCAGATTTATAAAAAGCTCAGCATCACCAAAGACGATGTGAATCTTGCCTTGTGGCTCATCATTGGTGGTTTAATTAAAAAAGCGGTTATCTCTGACTATATTTCCATCAATTTTGTAGATCGAGTATTCGATAATCCTACACAATACACTTCTTTTGAAAATCTAATGGCTTCTTATGGGTATGCTATTCAAATTTACTGCGATTTTTCGGGGTATTCTGACATGGCCATTGGTATGGCATTGTTGATGGGTTTTACCTTGCCTCCCAACTTCCGAACACCCTATCAATCTGCTTCCATCACCGAATTCTGGCGGCGTTGGCATATTTCTCTTTCCTCTTGGTTAAGGGATTATTTATACATTTCTTTAGGTGGAAACCGTAAAGGAAAAGTGCGAACGTATGTCAATTTATTCTTAACGATGTTGTTGGGCGGTTTATGGCATGGTGCCAATTGGAAATTTGTCTTTTGGGGAGGAATGCATGGGATGGCATTGGCTGTGGAACGTGTTTTTAACTCCAAACTATCAATTCCTAAAAACAAACCCATCCGTATTGTTCAAATGGTACTCACTTTCCATTTTGTGGTATTTTGTTGGTTGTTTTTTAGAGCCAAAGATTTTTCTACCGCCTTTCAAATGGCAGATTTGATTTCGCAGTTGCAAGTGAACCTAGACCAGTGGTACATTTTAAGTATGGGCTATTTCAATGTTTTCCTTCTCATTGTCGTTGGAGTCGTTTGGCATTTTATCCCCAACCGATGGATGGCAACTTGGCAACAGCTTTTTAATCAAACTCCTGGCTGGGGGAAAGCCATAATTTTGGCTTGGGTGTATTGGTTGGTTTTTGCCACAGCTTCCTCTGGACCACAACCGTTTATTTATTTCCAGTTTTAAATTGGAATGATTAAATTTGCACTTCTTTAAAACCAAATAGAATGTTCAACAATCTTAGCGAAAAATTAGATAAAGCCCTCCATATATTAAAAGGGCATGGAAAAATCACCGAGGTCAATGTAGCCGATACGTTAAAAGAAGTTAGACGTGCCTTGCTTGATGCCGACGTGAATTTTAAAATCGCAAAAGATTTTACCAATACCGTTAAAGAAAAAGCACTGGGTCAAAACGTATTGACCACCTTGCAACCTGGACAATTAATGGTGAAACTCGTTAAAGACGAACTCACCGAGTTAATGGGAGGTACAGAAGTGGGAATCAACCTTTCTGGCAACCCCTCAGTTATTTTGATGTCGGGTTTACAAGGTTCGGGTAAAACCACTTTTTCTGGAAAATTAGCCAATTTTTTAAAAACAAAAAAAGGAAAGAAACCTCTTCTTGTAGCCTGTGATATCTACCGACCTGCTGCGATTAATCAGTTGCATATGGTAGGAGACCAAATTGGTGTGGAAGTTTATTCTGAACCCGAAAACAAAGATGCTGTTTCCATTGCTCAAAACGCTCTCAAACACGCCAAAGCTAATGGTTTTAATGTGGTGATTGTCGATACAGCCGGACGTTTGGCTATTGACGAGCAGATGATGAA
>JBKBOP010000153.1:0-4041 GCA_046293575.1 Flavobacterium sp.
AAAAACCACGGTTGAACAAGTGACGCATGGTTATGTAAAGTCGTTCGATGGCAGCAGAGGATTCCTGAGCTCTTGAACGAGATATATTTCTAATTTCTTTCATTTTGTTTTTATTAAAGGAAATTTCCTTTCAGTGCAAATTTAGCTTTTTTATTTTCAGTGCTATTTTTTATCAATTTTGTTTTGTTTTCAAGGCCTCTACAATTTTTCGATCATTACTTAGTCGAGGAATTTTATTTTGTCCTCCTAGTTTTCCAATAGATTTCATATAGTTTTGAAAACCATCAGTAGCAATTTTTGTAATGACAAGCGTTCTCAAAACCTTGCCCACAATTAAATCATCGTAATATACATTTTGTTTTCGCAAGGCATCATCAATTTTTAAAGCAAACAACTCCATATCTTCCGGTTCTCCCGAAGTTTCGTAATCAAATTCAATACACCATTCATGATAAGGCAATCCAGACGACGGATTGATTTGTGGAGCCACTGTAAATTCATTAATACGCACCTGAGTTCCTTCCATGGCGGTCTTAAGAGCCTCTTCCACTTCCTTGCCAATAACATGTTCACCAAAAGCGGAAATAAAATGCTTAATTCTTCCAGAAACGATGACTCGGTAAGGCTTTAATGAAGTAAACTGAACGGTATCACCAATGTTATAAGCCCAAAGTCCGGCATTAGTAGAAATAATCATCGCATAATTGACACCCATCTCGACCTCACCAATCGTATATCTTTTATAATTTTCTGAAAAAAACTCGTCAGCTTTCACAAACTCATAAAAGATACCGTGATTAAGTAGCAACAACATGCCTTCATCATTTTTAATCCCGAAGTTTCGCGACTGATAAGCAAAAAATCCTTCAGAAGCCGGAAATAATTCGATGCTATCTACTTTTCGACCCATAAGGTTTTCAAATTTAGCTCGATAGGGTTCAAAATTTACACCGCCGTAAATAAAAAGGTTAAAGTTTTTAAACAAGTCTCCCACTTTCTTTCCTGATTTTTCTTGAAGTTTTTCAAAATACATTTGCACCCAACTCGGAATTCCTGAAATGACGGTCATGTTTTCACGAACGGTTTCTTCCACTATCGCTTCTACTTTGGTTTCCCAATCTTCAATACAATTGGTTTCCCAAGAAGGCATTCTGTTTTTCTGTAAATACTTCGGAACGTAATGTGCCACAATGCCTGAGAGTCGACCTAATTTTATTCCATTTTTTTCTTCCAACACGGGACTCCCTTGAAGAAAAATCATTTTTCCATCAACAAAATCAGCTTTACCAGTTTCATGGATGTAACTTAAAAGTGCATTTCTGGCCGCTTGAATGTGAAAAGGTATAGATTCTTTCGTCAATGGAATATATTTTGCTCCACTGGTGGTTCCTGATGTTTTGGCAAAATAAAGGGGTTTCCCTGGCCATACAACATCTTCATTACCCAGAACAACTTTATCAATATAAAACCTCAGCTCCTCATAGTCACGAATTGGAACTTTAGTGGCAAAATCAGCAAATGACTGGATATTTTGAAATTGATGGTCTTTCCCAAACCGGGTGTTTTGAGCAAACTTAATTAAATTTTGAAAAACTTTTTCCTGAGTAGCCACGGGATTTTGAGACCATTTAAGGGTGCGTCTATGAGTTCTTGCTGCTACAATTTTTGCTATAAAAGCTTTTAAAGACATAATTATTCGAAATCAATAAATTGGGTGGGGTCAATGGGATAGCCATCTTTCCAAAGTTCAAAATGGAGATGAATACCTGTAGACTCTTTTCCGGTGCTTCCTGCCAAAGCAATGACTTCACCGGTTCTCACCACATCCCCTTGGGATTTGGTCATGGTGGCCATGTGTTTATAAGCTGATAAAATACCATCTCTATGCTTAATGATAATCACGTTCCCAGTAGTGGGCGTCCAATCTGCAAACACGACAGTGCCGTTGGCAACTGCTTTGATGGGTGTATCTTTAGGAAGAGCAATATCAACAGCAAAATGCTTTTTACGAGCATCATACCTATCCGTAATATGACCTTTTGCGGGTGGAAAAAGCACCAAATTCACTTTGGATTCTGCTTTTTCAAAAAGATTGAATTTATCCTCTTGTGCCACTTGCTCTCTTAACTTCATTTCAGCCTCTGCTGGGGTCATTCGATATTGAGATGGATAGATGGTTTCATTGGACAACAAAGAGTCTTTATTAAATTGAGCATACTCCAAATCACCGGTGAGTATTTTTTTGATAGAGTTAATATAGGCTTCGTTTTTCTTGACCTCCATTTGTAGAGAATCTGACATAATAGCCAAATTGACTGCATCTTTTCTTAATTTGGTAGAAGCATACCCGGGAATATATTCCCTTAAAGGTGTAAAAGCAATAATATAAGTAGTAATCGAAATTAGAAAAATCGCTCCCAACGATATCACCACAAACACATTCATCAAGGTAAGTTTCAATGAAAATATTTCTTCAAAAGTGTCTTCATTGAGAATAACTAGCCTGCGTTTGTTGAAAAGGCTTTTTTTGAGTTTTTGGACTTTTTGTCTGCGTGCCGCCATGGCTTAAATTTGTACAAATATACTAAAAGACCCCACGTTTTAGGGAAATCTATGGTTGAGATTGCCTCTATAACGAAAGAAAGCTCGAATAATTACCACCACTTTAAGAATTTGATTTTGTTTAATTGTTACCTTTGTACTTTAATTATGAAACTATGAATGCATTAGCCATTTTTTTAGGTTTAGTTGGTCCTTGGCAAATCGGCCTATTGGTGTTGGTTATTCTTTTAATTTTTGGAGGGAAAAAAATTCCAGAACTTATGAGAGGTCTTGGCGGTGGTGTGAAAGAATTTAAAGATGCTATGAAAGAAGACCAACCTAAAGACAGTAAAGAAGAAGAAAAGAAATAAGGTTTTTATTTGAGCCTTGAAACCCAAATGCAATTTTGTGTTTGGGTTTTTTTGTGCCTTTTTTTTGGGGGAACTTATGTTACAGTTTTAAAGTTTCTTCGATGATTTTTTGTTTACATGTTTCCCAGTTGAAATTATTTTTCATCATTTTAGGGAATGGTTGATTTTCTGCTTCTTCAAAATAGGTCAAACTTTTTAAGACCATAAATTCAGAGCCATCAAAATATTTTTGCAGATAAAAATCTAACATTTGTTTCATTGAAAATTCATTCAATAAATAAAACAAGTCAATAAAATCTTTTTTAGATCCTCTTCCAGCAATTGCATTTAATTTCATTGCAGCAATATCTTTCTTGGAAACCATTCTAATACCATCAACTTCTATTGGGTCGTCTAAGAGTGTATAGCGGTAGTTTACAAAATCAACTTTTATTCCAGATACATCTGTGATTAATATTTTTTTTGAACTTTTAGAAACTTCTGTTTTGCCAAATTCATTTAGAATGGAAACATACAAATCAGAATCAATTTCTTGACTTCCGAATAAATCTATATCAATGGAGTTTCTGTGACCTATTTGTAAAGATAAAGATGTACCACCTACGAGATAAAAACTAGTGAAGGCTTCCACTTTCATAAGCTTTCTCAAGAGTTCCATAAGTTCGGGAACAACTGTCTGTGTTTGTAGCATCTAAATTCGGTTTTGTCAATTTTAAAAAGGGTTGCAACAAATGAAAGGGTTACTGCATCCAAAGATCTAGCTTGTAAAGACGCTTGCTTTATTGCTTCCATGCCGTAGAGCTTTTTAATCAACCTCCAATCATTCATTTTTCCATATTCTAAAACTCTTTGAATAAAAAAGTTTTTATATTTTTCAAAATCAAAGCTATTAGTATCCACATCCCAAAAAAGATGAGGTGAAAAATCGTCTATGGTGATTTTGTGTTCCATATAACAAAAGTAGTAAATATTCTGTTGGACTTCATTCGAGTGAGCATCATAACTTAGAGTTTGTTACCGAAATAGCTTTTGTAATTTTGTAATTTTTGGAGGACTACATTCAACCCTTACCGGTTTTTTGTTGGCATATAGCTGAAAACTGATGTTTTTTGCATTTTGTAACTTAAGC
>JBKBOP010000154.1:0-3998 GCA_046293575.1 Flavobacterium sp.
AGTAAATGTAGGTTTTTCGGCCACCTTCTCAACATCCTCAAAGAGCACTTGTAGCATGGGAATCATTGCAATAAAAGACAGTGTGCTGAAAAGTGCATACAGTATATTAAAGACAATGTTCCAAACAACATTGCTTTGATAAACTTTCAGAAAAGGAACTATTTTTTTTAAATTCTGATCCATTAAGTGAGTTGCATGGAGTTGATAATTTTTTTGATCTTTTGATCTAGTTCTCGGTTTACTTTTTCAAAATCTTCAAAGTTTTCGAGTGGTTCGTTGACACTGAAATAAAATTTAATTTTGGGTTCTGTTCCGCTAGGTCGGGCACAGATTTTTGAGCCATCTTCTAAATAGTAAATCAGGACATTTGATTTGGGTAGGTTGAGGACTTCTTGGGTTCCTTCTATCATATTTCTAGCAGTGCTATTTTCATAGTCTTCAATACACACCACTCTTTGATCATTGATTTCTTCCAACGGATTTTCTCGTAGATTAATCATCATTTTTTCAATTTCTGCGGCACCCTCGATTCCTTTCTTCGTTAAAGAAATTAAATTTTCTTTATAAAAAGCATGGTCCATATAAAGATGAATCAATTCTTTGTATAATGTACTTCCAGCAGCTTTGGCTTGAGCAGCAATCTCACAAACTAATAATGTAGCAGCTACCGCATCTTTGTCTCTAACGGCGTCGCCCACCATATATCCAAAACTTTCTTCACCTCCTCCGATGAATTTTTGATTGGGATGGTCCTTTATCATTTTGGCAATCCATTTAAATCCGGTAAGTCCTACTTTACATTCAATACCATAAGCCTCTGCTAAATCTTGCATCATTGGGGTAGAAACAATAGTGGAACCAATAAATTCATTTCCGGTTAAACGGTTTTCTCTTTTCCATTGTTCCAAAAGAAACGCGGTCATAATCACCATAGTTTGGTTACCGTTAAGAAGAGTCATTTTTCCTCCAAGGTTTCTAACCGCGATACCTAAACGGTCACCGTCTGGATCAGTACCAATGACAATATCGGCATTATTTTCTTCAGCCAAAGCCAATGCCATGGTTAATGCTTCGGGTTCTTCGGGATTTGGTGAAACTACTGTGGGGAAATTACCATCAGGTTTTGCTTGCTCAGGAACGATACTGACTTGTGTATATCCTGCCATTTCCAGAACAGGAGGATTGGACATAATGGAAGTTCCATGAAGTGAAGTAAAAACAATTTTTAAATTTTCACGGGCTTCTTTGGGAGTATCAAAAGAAGCATTTTCTATGGAGGATTTCCAAAATGCTTTATCCACTTCTTCCCCTATATATTCGATAAGTGAGGCGTTTGAATTGAATTTAATCTCTTCATATTCTAATCGGTCAATTTCTTCAATGATTTCAGCATTCTGCGGGGGAACTAGTTGACCACCGTCTTGCCAATAGACCTTGTAACCATTGTATTCTGGAGGATTGTGTGAAGCTGTTAGTACAATTCCCGCATGACAATTCAAGTGTTTCACAGCAAAGGAAAGAGCCGGAGTTGGTCTCAATTCTGAAAACAAAAAGACTTTGATGCCGTTGGCAGAAAACACATCTGCTACAACTTTTGCAAGAGTGTCGCTATTGTGTCTGCAATCATAAGCAATTGCTACTCTTAATTCTTCTCCATGAAAAGATTTTATAATGTAATTTGAAAGACCTTGGGTGTTTTTCCCTAAGGTATATTTGTTGATGCGGTTGGTGCCAACACCCATGACGCCACGCATGCCTCCTGTACCAAATTCAAGGTTTTTATAAAAACTCTCTTCAAGTTCCTTTGGAGAAGAAGTCATCATTTCCTCAACGGCTTTTCGGGTTTCTTGGTCAAAAGCGGGCTTAAGCCACTCGTTTACTTTTTTTAGAATGTTTTCTGGAATATGCATAGTATTTATTTTTTATATCCAATTATAGTTCGTTCGATTCTTGAAGAATGAGTTTCCTGGTTCATCAAGAAGTTTAAAAGATTATAAATATCAGGAAATTTATTCTCAATTTCAATAATTTTATCATTCAATTCTTAGTAGTTTAAAGCGAATTGTCTCAAAGAAACAAAAGTTCTCATAATAGCAATATTCACTGCTATGGCCTTGTCAGAATTCAATCCACTTGAGAGCATACCAATTCCTTGTTCGGTAAAAGTAAATGGCATATATCGGGTACCCCCTTCTTTTTGAGGTCACAAATTGTGACCTCAAAATTTTAAACTCTTCAGATGTTAATTCAAACATGAAATCATTGGGAAAGCGATTCAAGTTTCTTTTGACTGCTTGTTTTAGTACTTTTGTTTCAATTTCATAAAGTATAGCAAGGTGGAAATCAAGCATTACTTTTTGCCCTCTTAATTCTAAAATTTGTTCTTGAATTACTTCTACATTCATCTTATTGGATTTTCTATAAAGAGATTTAGCTTGTAATTAATTCAAATTGATTTCCTCAGCAATTTTGTAATTTTGGTTGGATTCCTTATTTCTGAGTATGATTTCACCTAAAAATCCTGCTAAAAATAGTTGGGTACCAATGATCATGGTGGACAATGAAATATAAAACCATGGGTTATTAGTCACCAAATCATAAGGCATTTCATTGTAGAGTCGATATAATTTTGAAACCCCAATATAACCCGCAGCACTAAACCCAATCGTAAACATCAATACGCCCCAAGCACCAAATAAATGCATGGGTCTTTTTCCAAATCTAGACAAGAACCAGATGGTGATTAGATCTAAAAATCCATTGATAAATCGATTCATTCCAAATTTGGTTTCCCCATATTTTCGGGCTTGGTGTTTCACTACTTTCTCTCCAATTTTTGCAAATCCTGCATTTTTGGCCAAAACAGGTATATAACGATGCATTTCACCGGAAACCTCAATGTTTTTAATTACATTTTTTCGATAGGCTTTCAATCCGCAATTAAAATCGTTCAGTTGAACACCAGAGGTTCGTCGAGCCGCCCAATTAAAAAGCTTTGAGGGTAAGTTTTTGGTAAAAGTAGCATCATATCGTTTCTTTTTCCAACCTGATACCAAATCAAAGTTTTCTTCTGTAATAAGTCGATACAGTTCTGGGATTTCTTCAGGGTTGTCTTGTAAATCGGCATCCATTGTTATCACTACATCACCGAGGGCTTTTTCAAAACCAGCATGTAAAGCCTGAGATTTTCCAAAGTTTCTTTGGAATTTGATGCCTTTAACATTGTGGTCTGCTTGTTGTAATTGTTGAATGATTTGCCAAGATTGGTCAGAACTCCCATCATCAATAAAAATCACTTCATAGGAGAATCCCTGTTCGAGCATCACTTTTTGTATCCATTGGTGAAGTTCGGTCAGGGATTCTTCTTCGTTAAGTAGTGGAATGACTACTGATAGGTTCATAGGTTCTTTATCAAGTTTCAAAAATACAAAGAACCTTTTAATCTTACTCTTTTTTAAGTACTAATCCTGTTATCAAAGAAATGATTAGACCGATAATTAAACTCATAATCAAAATAGAAACATACATGATGGGCATCATAAAACCTTCCATCATGCTCATAGCTTGATCTAACTGTTCAGAAGACATGTTTTGACCCTCTAATTTTTGCATCTCAATATCCATTAATTCACCCACAAATCCTGGCTCAATGTAATTTGCAAAAACAAACATATATACTACGTATATGACTGCATACACCGCCGAAATACCTAAGCCAATTTTTATGGATTCAGAGAGGCTAAGTTTATCATTATTTTGCTTTTTGTAAATTCTAATGGGAATTACAATTAATGCTATCATCAAAATTATACCAATAATTGAATCAATGGCTGTTCTTTCAAGATGATTTCCTGTCATATATTTGATTACAGAAATCAAAATGGTCAGAACACCAAGTAAAAGACCATACGTAAGAATTAAATTTTTTGAAGAGAGTTGTTGTTTTTCCATGGTTTTAGGTTTTAATGTTTGTTATGTTGGTAGTAAAAATAAGATTT
>JBKBOP010000155.1:0-3958 GCA_046293575.1 Flavobacterium sp.
TGGCGTTTTTGGGATTGTTTGTCGTTAAAGTAATTGAGTACTGGTCTGCTTTTAAAGGATTCTAAACACATAAAAAAGACCGAAATCATCGGTCTTTTTTGTTATTGTTTTACCACTTTTTGGGTTGAGGAAGTACCACTTTCTGAGGTAAGTTCCATCAAATAAATTCCGATAGGCAAGCCGGAGAGATTGATTTGAGTTGCGGTTGAATGAATATTGTTTAATTGCAACACTTCTTTCCCCAGCATGTTGAATAGTCGAATGGAGCTTAATGTTTCTGAAGAAGTGCTTTGGATATACACCATTTCTTTTGCCGGGTTTGGGTAGATTTGGAAATGAGTTGCTTCAAGAGAAGGGACGCTTAACTGATCTACAAATTCCGTTTGAAAGGTATTGGTGATGATTGGCGGATTGGTATCGAAATAAATCGCAGCAGTATTAGGGATGATACTTCCCACGGTAAACCCCGGAAAGGGTTTGATTTTGAAGTAGACATATCCAATACTTTCCAATTCATCAACCGATTCAGGAACCAAATTAATATCATTGAAGGTCCATTCTAAAAAGTTTTGATTTCGGGTAAGTGTATAGTTGTGGCTAGAAGCAATCATTCGAACCGTTGCCGGATTCAATTGCGGGTCGAGTACATCTTCAATTCTCACCGTTAAGGCATTGGCATTTCCGGTATTTTGAAAGCGGATGGTGTAAAATAAATCATTCCCAACTTCAAAATCGTCTATATGAATCTGAGGGCCGCGGTCTTCATTTTTGTCGTTGGGGTCATAAGATGCTACAATTCGATTTGTTATCGTCCTTTGATTACTGCTTGTTGTGCTGGAAGAATTTATATAGGTAGCAATGACCGAGCTGTTCAACATTTGGTCTAATTGAACAATTGGAATTTCCGGAATGAGAAACCTGACAGAAATATGCCGAGTTTCATTTGGTCCCAGATTGGTATAGTTATACGTAAAACCGGTTGGAGTTATTGTGGCAGGTACATTTACTTGATGAATGTTTAACTCTGGGTCTTTAGTATATGTAATTGTTCCGGATTGAGGTTCTGCTCCAAGATTTTTTAGTGTAATATGATTCATATATGTTGATGAGGGGCGAGGATTAACACCAAAGAGGTTTAAAGAAACAAAATGAGGAGGATTAGTTACGTTTACCGGGAAGTAAAAAATAAAATTTTGTGGATTGTAGGTAATATTGCTATAGCTCTGGTTACATACATAAGTGCCGGAATTCTCAGGGTAAATGTTGAAATTGAGATTTAGTGTTGTGGTATCATCATCTAAAAAAACATCATAGAATGAGAATGAACTAGATCCCTCCATAACATTTCCAGAATTGTTGAATTCATATTGATAACTTCCTAGATTAAAATTTGGCTCGTTGGCATCTTTTATTCCATTGTAATTTAAATCCATAAAAGCAATCATGCGAATTCGACAAGCAGTTGTAGTGACTTCAATAGGACCGGTCCATTCTGATGTGATATCATTATGACATTTGGCCCTTACATATACATAGTGAGTACTGTTGCAATTTAGATTTGTAAATTGTCTATTTCGAAGAACTGTACCCGAGAACAAAAGTTCATCGCTTGGAATTTCATCCGGGTTTTGAGTAATAAAGGTTTGGTATAATTGTCCGTAGCCACCATTCAACCATTGAACAGTGAAACTATTATGAAGACTTCCACCCAAGGATAAAGAATAAGGAGCGGCACATCCCGATGGTAAATCAGTATCAACAACTACATTGTCAAGAAGCCATCGATCTCCACCCAGTGCAAAACCATATTGAAAATAAACACGAACGAATGCTATACGAATGGTTTGATTCTCATACGTTTCTAATGAAAGTTCGTGCATTGCATAAGATTCCAGTGAACCCGGATGTAGGGTAGTTTCATTATATTCTTGGAGTAACACGAATGAACTTAAGTCATTGGAATCTGTTGAGGTTGAAACTTTAATTTGATATAAAGTTCCTTGATTTCCAGATAATGTTGTTCTGGAAAAAAAGTGCAAGTTAAAACCCTCTGATACCGTGATGGGTGGAGTAATTAACCAATCTTCTGAAGTATTACCAGCCCCCACATTATAACGAGTCATATACGCGGATTTAGTCCCTGATAATGCTGTGGTTCCGTCTATTGAATTCCACTGTGCAAGAGGATTAACCAAATTGCTGCTGATGATCCAGCCCGAAGGTGGAAATATATCACCTTCAAAATCTTCAAAGAATTGTGCATGTGACCATGTGAAACTTAGAAGTAAAAATAAAAGGTAGAATTGTTTCATCAGAATTGAATTTACCTCAAATCTAAGAAAATAAATCTAATGGTTGTTGTAAAAACCTACTTTTATAGTGTTAAATAGCAGTTTTGGCTGTGATACTTTCACTCACTATCCAGCCGCCGGTCCAAGCGTTTTGGAAGTTAAAGCCCCCTGTGATAGCGTCGATGTTGAGGATTTCTCCAGCAAAGTAGAGGTTGGGTAACAACTTGCTTTCCATAGTTTTGAAGTTGACTTCTTTTAAATCAATACCGCCAGCGGTAACAAATTCTTCTTTGAAGGTGCTTTTGCCGTTTACTTGAAATTTTCCATTCGTTAATTGAAGAGCTAAATTCTGAAGTTGTTTTTTTGACAAATCTGCCCACTTGGTTTCCAAATAAATTTCAGAGGCCACCACCAAACTTTCCCATAAACGATTGGGAAAATCAAAAGGTGATTTTTTGGCAACTACTTTTTTAGCGTGCTCCAATTTGAGTTCTTTCAATTGGTTTTCGGTTTCTTCTAAAGTAAGATTGTTAAGCCAATTAACCTCAAGCACAAACTGATAATTTTTATCAAATAATGTTCGTGCTCCCCATGCGGAGAGTCGCAAAATGCCCGGTCCGCTCATGCCCCAATGAGTAATCAAAAGCGGTCCCGAAGCCGAAAGTTTTGAGTTTTTCACTTTCACCGTCGCAAAAGCTGCAACACCCATTAAATCTTTTATTCGTTTGTCTTTGATGTTAAAAGTAAATAGAGAAGGAACCGGAGGAACAACCGTATGACCTAGTTTTTCAAGTAGTTCCCACATCTTGGGATTGCTACCGGTGGCCATCACAAGGTGTTTACAGAGGAGGGTTTGGTTTGGGGTTTCTACTTTCCAGTGGGTGCCATTGTGGTAGAGGGATTGCACGGAATGCCCGGTGAGGATGTCGATGTGATGCTGTTGTGCGGCATGAAGAAAGCAATCAATGATGGTTTGTGAACTGTTTGTAATGGGAAACATGCGTCCGTCTTCTTCTATTTTTAATTCGACGCCGTGTTCTTCAAACCATGCAATGGTGTCTCCAGAACAAAACCGATTGAAGGGACCAAGTAGTTCTTTTTCTCCCCGGGGGTAAAATTTGACCAAATCGCTCGGCACAAAACAGGCGTGGGTGACGTTGCAACGACCGCCGCCGGAGACGCGTACTTTGGTGAGTACTTCTTTTCCGCGTTCGAGGATGGCTATTTTTAATGGGGAGTTATGGGCCGATTGTTTTTCGGCGAGGTTGATGGCGGTAAAAAAACCGGCAGCTCCTCCACCGATGATTAGGATGTCATACATGGGTTTGGGTTTGACGGTGTAAAGGTAGAATTTTAAAGTAAATTCCAAATTCCAAATTCCAAATTCCATCCCGAAGTTTTGGGACTAAATTCCAAAACTCTTTCTAAGAAGGTTTTTTCTAATAGTGATTAGTTCTTAGTGCTTGTTGATTAGTCCATAGTCCTTAACTTATAGGAAATACATTTAAGATGCGGCGGGCATGGAGTGCATTCGGTTGAGTTTGACGTTGATTTTTGTGGCGATGGTTTTAATAAGGGCTATGGTTATGGTTTTTGGGGTGTAGCCTATCTGACTAAAGGTGATTTGATACATGCCCGAGGGGATGTTTTTGAATTTGAAACCGCCT
>JBKBOP010000156.1:0-3946 GCA_046293575.1 Flavobacterium sp.
TTGTGATGCAAACTCTAAGGTACTGTTTTTATGCTCTCCCAACAATCCCACAGGAAATGTATTTCCCGATGAATCTATTGTAAAGTTACTCCAAAACTTTCCCGGATTGGTGGTGATTGACGAGGCTTATATTGATTTTTCAACTTCAGAAAGTTGGTTGACTGAACTTGATGACTACCCCAATCTTGTTATTATTCAAACTTTGTCTAAAGCCTATGGATTGGCTGGTTTGCGTATTGGAATTTTATATGCTTCTGCAGATATAGTATCTATTTTAGATCGTATTAAACCACCTTATAATTTGAATACTTTTTCGCAACAATCTGCTGTGAAAAAAATCAAACACAATACGATTCCTTCACAAGTAAAAAAAATCATTCAAGAACGAGAAAAGCTTAATGAATATTTAGAGCAATTAAGTTGGGTGGAGAAAATCTATCCTTCAGAAGCCAATTTTATTTTGATTAAAGTCGATGATGCCTCTGTTAGATACCAACAACTATTGGAAAAAAACATTGTCGTGAGAAACCGAACCAATCAACCTCTTTGTGAAAACTGTTTGCGTATTTCGATTGGAACACGCGATGAAACCATTCAACTCATTCAAACTTTAAAATCCTTATAAATGGGCAAAAAAGTATTATTTATCGACCGAGATGGTACGATGATACAAGAACCAATTGATTTTCAAATTGACTCGTTTGAAAAATTAGATTTCTATCCTGGAGCTTTGACTTACCTTGGTAAAATTGCCAACGAGCAAGATTATGAACTGATTATGGTGACCAATCAGGATGGTTTAGGTACTGATTCTTTTCCAGAGGAAACCTTTTGGCCGGTTCAAAATTTTATCATCAAGACTTTCAAAAACGAGGGTGTTGTTTTTCAGAATATTTGCATTGATCGAAGTTTTCCCTCTGACAATCTTCTCACTCGAAAACCGGGTATTGGTATGTTGAGTTCTTATTTTACAGATTCATACGATTTGAAAAATTCCTATGTGATTGGTGACCGTTGGACCGATGTGGAATTGGCAAAAAATCTAGGTGCCAAGGCTATTTTTATCAATGCTGATGAGAATTTAGGAAATCAAGAAATCAAAAATCAACCCGCTGAACTTCAAGAAACCATTGTTTTAGAAACCCTCTCGTGGAAAAGAATTTATGAATTTCTGGCACTAGAAAACCGAACAGCTACTTTGGTTAGAAACACCAACGAAACCCAAATTAAAATTGAATTGAATCTTGATGGAAGCGGCAAAAGCAACATCAATACCGGTTTAAAATTCTTTGATCATATGTTAGATCAATTGGCCCGTCATGGACAATTAGACTTAAACATTGAAGTGCAAGGCGATTTGGAAGTAGACGAGCACCACACCATTGAAGATACCGCCATTGCATTGGGTGAAGTTTTTGCAAAAGCTCTAGGAAATAAAATAGGCATCGAACGTTATGGGTTTTGTTTACCTATGGATGATTGTTTAGCTCAAGTTACTATAGATTTTGGTGGACGCCCATGGTTGATGTGGAAGGCTCCGTTCAAACGTGAAAAAATTGGAGATATGCCCACAGAAATGTTTTTTCACTTTTTCAAGTCCTTTGCAGATGGAGCTCGTGCCAATCTCAACATTAAAGCTGAGGGTTTTAACGAACACCATAAAATTGAGGCCATCTTTAAATCTTTTGCCAAAGCGATAAAGGCAGCAGTGAAAAGAGATTCAGAAAAAATGATTTTACCCACAACCAAAGGAATGATTTAACATGAAGGTAGCTATTATTGATTATGGAGCTGGAAATATTTTTAGTGTACAGTTGGCCTTGGAAAGGTTAGGTGTTGAGTCATTTTTATCATCTTCTTGGGAAGCTATTTCAACTGCTGATAAAGTCATATTTCCCGGAGTGGGTGAAGCCTCCTCTGCGATGCACAAACTAAAAGAAACCGGTTTGGATGCATTGATTCCCACACTTAAATGTCCCGTTTTGGGCATCTGTTTGGGCATGCAACTCTTGTGTGGGTTTTCAGAAGAGGGAGCTACCCAAGGACTAGGAGTTTTTGATGCCCATGTATTGCGTTTTTCCAACGAATTAAAAGTGCCCCATATGGGATGGAATACCATCAAGGACCTTAAATCTCCTTTATTTGATGGGTTTCAAAATTCCGCATTCATGTATTTGGTACACAGTTATTATGTGCCCATCGTCTCAGAAACCATTGCTCTTACAGAGTATGGCATTCCATTTTCGTCTGCTTTGCAAAAAAACAACTTCTTTGGTGTTCAGTTTCATCCTGAGAAAAGTGGTAATGCTGGAGCTCAAGTACTTGAAAATTTTATTAAACTCTAAAAAAATGAGAATTATACCTGCTATCGATATTATTGATGGAAAATGCGTCCGATTATCACAAGGCGACTTTTCAAGACAAAAGACCTATTACGATGACCCCTTGGAAGTAGCCAAAATGTTTGAAGACTTTGGTATTCAATACTTGCATTTAGTAGATTTAGAGGGAGCTAAAAACGGAAGAATTACCAATCAGAGAGTGCTAGAAAAAATTGCTCAAAGTACGAATTTGATTATTGATTTTGGGGGTGGACTCAAAACCGATGAGGACGTTAAAATTGCTTTTGAATCAGGAGCATCTCAAATTACAGGGGGTAGTATTGCCGTTAACAATCCTGAATTATTTCAAACATGGATGGAACATTATGGTCCTGAAAAAATTATTCTAGGTGCTGATGTTTCCAATGGAAAGATAGCTGTGTCAGGATGGCAAGAAGAAAGCAGTCATGACCTTCTGCCGTTCCTTAAAGGGTATTATAACAAAGGATTACGACAGGTTATTTGTACAGATATTTCAAAGGATGGTATGCTGCTGGGGCCAGGATTTACATTGTATCAGTTGATTCTTGAAACTTTGCCTGAACTTAAATTGATTGCCTCTGGCGGAGTTACCACTATGGATGATTTGTATACCCTCAAAGAATTGGGGTGTGAAGGAGCCATTATTGGAAAGGCAATTTATGAAGAGACTATTACGCTTCACCAATTACAAAAATTTATACGTAACTAAAATTTACTTAACAATCATGCTCACCAAAAGAATCATTCCTTGTTTGGACATACAAAATGGAAGAACCGTCAAAGGTATCCATTTTCAAGATTTAAAGGATGCAGGAGACCCTATTGCATTGGCAGAGAAATATACGCAAGAAGGAGCTGATGAACTGGTATTTCTAGATATTTCTGCCACCGAGGAAAGACGAAGAACACTTATTCCACTTGTCAGAAAAGTAGCTGCGACCATTCAAATTCCTTTCACAGTTGGTGGTGGGATTCAATCAATTCAAGATGTCGAAATGCTTCTCAAAAATGGAGCCGATAAAATATCTATCAATTCTGCAGCGGTAAAAAATCCCACTTTGATAAAGGAAATCGCTAAGGAATTTGGATCTCAATGTGTCGTGGTAGCCATTGATGCAAAGCAAATTGCTAGAAAATGGAAAGTACATTTAGTAGGTGGAAAAGTGCCCACAGAATTCGATTTATTTGATTGGGCTCGTCAAGTAGAAGACTTGGGAGGAGGAGAAATTTTATTTACTTCTATGAATCATGACGGCACCAAAGAAGGTTTTGCCAATGAAACCCTCGCTCGATTATCTGAAAAAATTAACCTTCCCATCATTGCCTCTGGCGGTGCAGGCACTAAAGAGCATTTTTATGATGCTTTTATCAAAGGAAAGGCAGATGCTGCCTTAGCTGCAAGTGTGTTTCATTTCAATGAAATTCCAATACCCGAACTAAAAAACTATTTATCAAATGCCGGAATTCCGGTGAGAATATAAAACTATGAACATCAATTTTACAAAAAGTAATGATGGTTTGATACCAGCCATTATACAAGACTCACAAACCAAAGTAGTTCTGATGCTGGGTTATATGGACCA
>JBKBOP010000157.1:0-3936 GCA_046293575.1 Flavobacterium sp.
ATGTTTTGAAAATTGAAACCCGCTCTCCATCTCCCGTTAAATTCATTATAGGCAATTTCCTCAGATTGATAGAAACCTGCCACGTCCACCGCAAAAGTATTGGCTGCAGAGGCATCACCAATAGCGTCGGGAATTCTTAATTGCGAACGGATATACCTACCTGCTACTGCCATTGAAAATCGCTCGCTTAGTTTTAGAGAATAGGAGGCATCCATTGCGAATTCGTTGGGTCTAACCACGTTTGGAGTTTGATCAAAAAACTCTCTTAATTCAATATCTCCAAGACCAAAATATCTTAAACTACCTGCAAAGGCACTTCTTTCGTTAATTCTATTGTAATAAGTAACCTGCCCAAGAGAAATATCATTTACCAAACCAGTTAGATAGGGCGTGTAACTAATAGAAAAACCTTGTTTGTCAATTGCAAATGCATATTTTGCGGGGTTCCATTGTTGTGAATAGGCATCTGTTGAAGTGGCTACTCCAATGTCTCCCATACCTGCGGCTCTAGCATCGGCTGCAATAAGAAGAAAAGGAACACCTGTGGTTATAACTCTGGGATTTTCTTGTTGAGAAAAAGTATTTTGAATGGTTAACAGCCCTAAAATAGCTGCAAGAATATTTTTCATGAAGTAATTCTGAATTAGTGAAACAAATATAACATATTATTAAAGTATAACAAGTTTTTCAATTTTTTCGGCACGTTTATTCGATAATGTGGACTTTACGGTCAATTTATATACATAGACTCCTTTTCCAATTCGATCTCCAAAGTCATCTCTACCGTCCCAACTAATTTTTCTGGAAAGAAAGCCATCAGTCGTAACGGATTGATTGATGGTTTTTACTACTTTACCAGTGATTGTCATGATTTGCACTTGAACATCCAAAGGTTCAAAAGGTCGATTATGTGTAAACCAAAACTGAGTATAGTTCACAAATGGGTTAGGATAGTTCAAAACGTTTTTAAGTACTACTGTATTGTCTTCGGTTACGTAAAATTGCAATTCTGCTGTAACGGGATTGTTGTAAACATCCCAAGCTCTAAAGGTAATGGTGTGAAGACCAGGCTCAAGGTTTCTAAAAGGATAGGTTACTTTTCCTTTTGTAAAATCATCAAGTTCAGTTTCATAGTAGTCATTTAGTATGTAGGGGTTGGTCTCATCTCCGTCAAGGATGGCAATAATGTCATGTCCAATGCCACTAGCGGTATTGATACCACTTTCATCTTCTAGAAACGCTAAAAAGATTGGATTTCTGTCTGTGATGCCTCCATTCACAAAGGTTTCATCATTCATATAGAGTCTCACTCTTGGTCCTATGTTGTCAACTGCAGCATTTGCGTTGATGCCTCCAATAAGAATATCAGTAGTATAGCCGGCTCTATCTTCCAGAAGTGGTTGGTTTCTTTTAGCGTAGAAACTAATTCTTCCGTTTCCAACCGGAATGGTGATGTCTCTAGGAACTATAAAGTTAAATTCGAATTGTCCATTATTTATAGAGGCGTTACCTCTAAATATGGTCTCCCCTAGAGTAAAGAAATTCATTAAAATTAACTGACCAAGATTATTGGTGGTATTGTCATTTCCAAGAGTGGTTCTTTGAATGTTTTTGTCAAAAATTTGTATGGCCAATTCTCCATTAAAGTTAGAGATAATCTGATTATTGTTTTCGTTTCTTACTTCCCCTTTTAAAGTAACGGGGCTTAGTGCATTAAACACAAAATCTGAATCAGTAATAGGTACACCATTAATTTGTGTTAATACCACCGATGGTTTTGGAATGGCAAGTTTTAATGCCGGATCACCTACGTAAAACACCATCAAAGTTTGACTTGGGTACTGGTTTTTTGAAATCCTTAAGGCTTCTGCAATTGAAATATCTGCTTGTGCATTGGCACCGTATCCATATAAATTACCAGCAAAAGAACTATTAATATTTTGGCCGGTGGTTACGTCAATTCTTCGAGTGGTTGTCAATAATGAAACAGCACCACCTCTGGGATTCCAATACGTGAATTCTCCGGCAGTGGGTCTAAAAGGATTGTCAAATCGGGTAAATTCACAAGTTACCGTTACAAATAGTGGGTATTTGTATCTGTTGTTTAAATTTTGTGCATCGCTTCTTTCGTAAATTCTTTCTTTTGCAAGAATATCTTCCCCTCCGTGACCAAAATAATTGAACACCAAGGATCCTCTCTCAAATGCGTTTAAAATTTCTTCTCTTACTCTCGGGTATCTTTGGCCGCCAGATGAAACCTCTTGTACAAAGGCGTCTGAATGAATTTTGTAAACATTAACAGTAGGTATTTCTGTGCCGATGGTGTTGCCGAGTTGATCTAATTGAGATTGAATGGCGGCTTCCCAAGCTTCATCAACATCATCAGAAATAAGAGTAAAATTATTTCTCCATCGGCCGTAAGATTTTTCATCGTGGTATTCAATCAATTTATTCACCATTTCTCGGGCTTGTTGGAGATTACTCACCAACATTCTTCCCACAGCAATATCCATTTTGTGAACAGGTGTGTTCATGGTGCCTTCATTGTCATCCATCATCGTAAAAAAGTCATCTGACATTTGTGAAGCCGAGAGATTGTTACTATTCACCGTATGATAAATAGGAACTATATTCGTATTGTTTTGGATTCTGTCTTTAAAATCAAAAGAAGCATCGCCAAACATGTTTAAATATTTTACTCTTTTATCAGGTTGGCTTGCATTTCTGTACACATATTTAACAAAGTTTCTGATAGCTCCAATGTCTTGTTTTCCTGATGCGAATTCATGGTAAATTTGTTCTAGGTTCACTACTTTGACATTAAGGTTGCTGTAGTTTCTGTGAAAAACAGCTAATCTTTCTGCTTCAGAATTTAAAAAAGCAGGCGTAAATATAAGATAATCAATGTCTCTGAATTGTCCACTGATGTCATTGAAAATAGTTCCCTTTAAATTCTGATTGTTTACTCTTGAGGAGTTATCTCTTAAAGGAGTAAAATAATCTGAAGGATCAATGGCAATAAAAGTTCTTGCAGTTCCTAAGGTTGATTTTAATGAAAAGATTTGTTGATTGTTGTTAGCTTTAAAACTTGGGTTAAATCGATCGCTTATTTCCCAAACTTGTGAAATGTTGTTGGAATTAGTGATTTGGTACTCCCCAATTCCAATTTGAGAGATTACGCTATTGTTTGCAAACATGAATTGTTTTCCATATCCTCTGAGGTTTCTGACTGATCTAACATTTATATAGTTTAGAAATCCTCTGGCCGTAGGTATTCCTCCATTATTATAGGTGATTTGAACCGTAAGGTTTTCACTACCACTGGTTGTAAATGTTACATCAGAGTCCCAAAATAAAGTTCCAGAAGTTGGATTGACACCTAAAAAGTTTAAGCTACCCACATTTTGACCATTAACATTTATTGCCATAGAAGTGGCTAATGGTGCTTCAGCTGCTCCTTCTACTCTAATTTGAATGGGTTCTGATGTAACCAAATTAGGTAAGCTAAATTGAAAACTTTGAGAATTCTGAGCGGAAAAAGTTTCACCAAACCACTTTCTCCCCAGTCTTCCTATGTTTACCAAGTCTCTTTCATGGAATTGGTAGTCGTTAAATGTATTTAAGGTCAGGTTTGGTGTTCCTTCGGGCTCTATGATGGTTTCCATTCGTTTACCTTGGCTTCCTCCAAACGTTATATAGTAATAGGATTTGTTTTCGTATAAGTTTATATTAGTTCTATTTTCTTCACTCCATTGGTCAATACCTTCGGCATAAAAAAGAATGAAATCTTCATTGTTGAAAGTGCTATCTGTCTCTCCAATAAACTGAATAGCCACTTCCTCAAGATCTGCAGGATAGGGAGTGCCGTTTAATAGGGGTAGCATTCTTCCTCCGTTCCCATAAATCTTTAAAGTTCTTGGATCAAAGTTGATATTC
>JBKBOP010000158.1:0-3933 GCA_046293575.1 Flavobacterium sp.
TTTCTGCTTGTTCAATAGATTCTGCAAGTCTTCTTCTATTCGTCTTGGTTGACAAAAGGTGTTGTGTTTCCATCATTGTATTGTACTCCCTAAGTGATATAATAACTACGGCATCTTCTTCCTCATTTCTTGGCACAATAATGATTTCAGATGACTCTGAAACTTCATCAAAGTAGCCTTTTATGTTTTTTCTTAACGTTGATATAGTTACTGCTTTCATAGTTGTAACATTAATTATAAAATAATTGTACGTTCAAATGTACAATAAAGTTACGACTTAATGTTAAGATTAACAATTTATTACTTTCATAGTAGTGAAATCCCCCCCCTGCCACACGATTTGCATTGTGTGGCCACTTATAATCATCTAACCAAATTACCTAAAAACCACTACAATATCTAAAAAAACTATACCCCGATACTCGGGAGGGGGCAGGAAACCTCTCTAAAACCCTAAAAACAAAAGAGACAACCCATTGATCATCCCTTTTTTAATCATAAATTCTATTGTAATACTGTTTTTCAGATGATTACATCGTCATTTTGTAAAAACACCTAATCTAATGCTTTACCGGAGACCAGAGCACAGTGCAAATTTTGAAAGTAAGTCTTCGGGGAGCGGGTGATAACAGAACAACCCTGCTAAAATTTTAAACTTCAAACAGCAGGGGTAACAAAATGGTCTGATGTAGAACAATTAATCAACACCAATTTTAAAAATACTTTGCTTTAAATAAAAATTATCATCTCCAATATAATCTATTAAAACAAATTTATAGATGCCATAAAAATAGATGCTATCTTTATAATATAAATTGTTGTCGACAGTTTTAATTTCAATTATATTTTTACCAAAATTCAACGAATAGCTTTGATTAAGTGAATAGATTTTTGATAAATCAAAAGTTCCAACAGTTTGATTGTTTATAATTAGTAAACTATCACTATAATCTTTAGGATAACTTGAAATTATAAAGTGCGAATTTGCTCCGTATTTTAAATGGTTAAACAATTGAAATATCGTAATCATTAAAAACAAAAATGCTACTAAAATTATTACTTTATTTTTTTCTCTTCTTTTCACGTCCTTTTGTATTTGTCATTCTAAAAGCATTGCCTAAGCTACCTGTATTTGGCAATCCTGTTTTTTCATTATAATTTGAGCCAAGATTCATGCCGTCAGGATGATTTTTTATAATATTATTGAATTGCTCTATGTGAACTTTAGTTCCATCCCCACCTTGTCTCATTAAACTACTAAAGGGGAAATCATGTTTAAGTCCAAACAAATGTCCCATTTCATGAGCAGTAGTTCTTTCACCATGATTACCACAGCAGACATCCCACCAACCAGTAAAATAATCTGCATCAACAAATGCAACTTTACCTCCAAAGTCATTTGCACCTCCATAATAACCATTTGGAGATTCTGCAAATACTATTAAATGATCATCATCATTTACTTCATTCATATTATCTGCAATTGTAATATTAGATTTAGTTGAAATAGTTACACCGTCAAAAACGCCACTAAAAGATTTTTCAATTTGCTTATTAATATCATCAACTGCTTTGTTCATGTTAATATTATTATTAGAAAAATTAATTGCTTTGCCCGATATATTGATATTAATATTTGTTAAAATTCTATTGCCCTCATTGTCCAATACGTCATTTCCATCTTTATCCTTTTGGTAAATAAAACTTATATCAATTCTTTTTCCATCAGGGTCAACAAAATAAATAGGATTATTTGCAACTTAATTGTAAGGTGAAAGTGAATAGTACTTTTCAGCAAGAGGATCCACATTCATCCACCTCCCAATCGCAGGGTCATAATTTCGTGCATGATAATCGTAGAAGTTAAGCCCCAGCTCATCCTGCCACTCCTTCCCGTTATACTTATACTGATACCCACTATTCGGCACTTGCCGTACCCGCTTCAATTCCATTTCTTTTCCTACAAGCAACTCAATTTCAAAAATCACAAATTGTTTATTAATATTATGCTTCTCAACTGTCAATATTCGGACAAAATTTTCATCAAGACTAATTGCTTCGTTATCCCCTTTTTCATAAGCTAAATTATCGTTTTCAGAGTTTGCTTTGTAAAATACTAAGCCGTTAATTCAAAGATCAACTTAGTTTCAGCACCCCTAATTTATACAATAATGTTAGAAATACTACAATCACTAAAATGATAAATGACGTATTTCTCCAAACACTCATAAAATCAAACTTATTTCTTTTTTACCTTCCATTTTACGAAAATCACCTACGAGTTTGAACAGCATTTTTTTCTTGATTTAACAAACTTAGCGATTTATTAGATTGTAAATATGCTAAACAAAGGTTTATTGCTAAGTGAATTTGAATTCTGTTTGCCAAACAAAGTGACCACCCACTCAACTTCAAATTGAAAACACTAAAAAATATGTACCTTAGCATTACTTTCAAAAACTACTCTGATGAAAAAAATCTTTTGTACCACATTCATACTTATTTTAATGAGTTCCGTTATCGCACAACAAAAAATGACCCCCGAATTATTATGGAAATTAGGCCGGGTGAGTGCTTTAGGATTGACTTCTGATGGCAATTCTGTCGTCTTTAAAGTGTCCACTCCCAATGTCGAGGAAAACAAAATGGAGTCGAAATACTATACCATTCCTGTAAAAGGAGGTGCTTCTACAGAGGTAACCGATTATACATCGCTTCTAAAAGATAAAAATCTTTCCCCAAACGGGAAGTACCTGCTCTACCATGAAGAAGTCAAAATTGACAAGGTACACGGGAAGGATTTTTACCCTAGCCTTACGCAATCAGACGTACAGATTTATGACGGTTTGGACTACCGTCACTGGGACACCTGGAACGAAGGGAAGTTTAATCATGTGATGTATCGCGACAACAAAGAAGGAGCCACCGGTGTAGATATTATGAAAAACGAACCCCATCACGCCCCCCAAAAACCTTTTGGCGGTGATGAAGATTATTGCTGGTCGCCCGACGGTAAAAAGATTGTATATGTTTCTAAAAAGAAATCGGGAACGGCAGCGGCCACATCAACGAATACAGATGTGTATGAATATAACTTGGAAACCCAACAAACGATTAATCTAACTGAAAACAATCCGGGTTATGATACCCATCCCGTTTTTTCACCTCAAGGACACCTCACTTGGTTGCAAATGAAACGCAATGGCTATGAAGCTGATAAAAACGACATCATCGTGCGTTTTCAGGGAAGTGATATGAACCTTACCGGCAACTGGGATGGTACTGTGGATGATTTTAAATGGAGCCCCGATGGCAAAAAAGTCTACTTTACGGCTCCCATTGGCGGCACTAAACAACTTTTTGAAGTCAACTTTCCCGGGTTAACGCGTATTGCTGTGGTTGTTCGTCAAATCACTGACGGTGATTTTGATGTGAACGGCATCGTTGGTTTTTCGGGGGACCATATCGTTTTGACCCGTCAGGATATGAATCATGCTACTGAAATTTACACCTATCATTTAAAAAATAACACTTGGAATCAAATCACCAAGGTAAATAACACTGTATATGATGCCATAGGCTTAAGCAAAACTGAAAAGCGATGGGTCACCACCACTGACGGTAAAAAAATGTTGGTTTGGGTCATCTATCCTCCCGATTTTGATCCAAATAAAAAATACCCCACTCTGTTATATTGCCAAGGTGGTCCGCAAGGAGCATTGTCACAGTTTTATTCCTTTAGATGGAACTTTCAAGTAATGGCGGCTCAAGGTTATATTGTGGTAGCACCCAACCGAAGAGGAATGCCCGGCCATGGTGTGGAATGGAACGAACAAATCAGCAAGGATTGGGGAGGTCAAGCTATTGATGATTACCTTTCGGCTATTGATGATGTAGCCAAAGAACCTTTTGTGGATAAAAGCAGACTGGGAG
>JBKBOP010000159.1:0-3912 GCA_046293575.1 Flavobacterium sp.
CTGATTCTAAAACACATGTGGCTCATATGGAGTCCGGAGATTTCTATGGAAGTGAAAAATCTACCACCATTGAAAAAGCAACCCAGTTTTCGATCGTTTTTAAAGACAACGATGGAATTACGACGACTTTAAAAAATAACGCACCGCTTCAGGCAAATGAGGTTGTTGACTGCTCAGTATTGAGTTTAACCTCATTAAAAGATTTTGTTACAAAAGAAATAGCCGATGCTAAAGCCAAAAATGTGTTGTTTTCTGTGCATTTGAAAGCGACCATGATGAAGGTTTCAGACCCTATCATTTTTGGAGCCATAGTGGATGTGTTTTTCGATGATGTGTTTAAAAAACACGCTTCCTTATTTAAAGATTTAGGAGTAAATACCAAAAATGGATTAGGAGATGTGTATGCCAAAATTTCGGGACATCCTCAAGAAAATGAAGTGATATCAGATTTGAATGCAGCGATTCAAAACGGACCTGCCCTTGCAATGGTTAATTCCGATAAAGGGATTACCAACTTACATGTTCCCTCTGATGTCATTGTTGATGCTTCCATGCCAGCCATGATTCGCACATCAGGTCAGATGTGGAATGCTGAAGGCAAACTACAAGATACCAAGGCATTGATTCCAGATCGATCATATGCTGGTGTGTATGCAGCAACGATTGACAATTGTAAAAAATACGGAGCTCTTGACCCCACCACCATGGGAAGTGTTCCCAACGTTGGGCTTATGGCTCAAGCTGCTGAAGAATATGGTTCACATGACAAAACGTTCCAGATGGGTTCAAGCGGAACTGTGTATGTTATAGGTGAGGACGGTACAGTGCATTTGGAACAAAAAGTTCAGGCTGGAGATATTTTTAGGATGTGTCAAACCAAAGATGCTCCCATCAAAGACTGGGTAAAACTGGCTGTCACACGTGCTCGTTTATCCAACACTCCCACAGTTTTTTGGTTAGATAAAGATAGAGCTCATGACCGTGAGCTTATCAAAAAGGTGAATCAATATCTTCCAAATCATGATACCCAAGGATTAGACCTACGTATCTTAAATCCTGTGGAAGCGACTGAATTTACTCTTGAAAGAATTCGTAAAGGACAGGATACCATATCGGTCACTGGTAATGTGTTGAGAGATTACTTAACCGACCTCTTCCCTATTCTTGAAGTTGGAACTTCTGCTAAGATGCTTTCCATCGTTCCCTTGATGAATGGAGGCGGATTGTTTGAAACCGGTGCCGGAGGATCGGCTCCCAAGCATATTGAACAATTTATTGAAGAAGGGTATTTGAGATGGGATTCTCTTGGAGAGTTTTTGGCATTAGGTGTTTCACTTGAACATTTAGGTCAAACTCAAAATAATCTTAAAGCCTTGGTATTGTCTGAAACCTTAGACCTGGCTACAGAAAAATTCTTAGAAAATGACAAATCGCCTGCTAGAAAGGTAGGGCAAATTGACAACCGTGGTTCCCATTTTTACTTGGCCTTGTATTGGGCGGAAGCATTGTCTACCCAAGATCGAGATGCAACCCTTAAAGCAGCTTTTGAACCAGTTGCCACCGAACTGAAATCGAAAGAAGAAACAATCAACAGTGAATTAATTAGTGCCCAAGGTAAAAAGCAAGATATCGGAGGGTACTACCGACCTAATCGAGAGAAAGTTTTTGCCGCTATGCAACCTAGTCAGACTTTCGATGCTATTTTGAAAAAATTAAAGGGTTAAAGCACAAAAACATAAAGTTATAGAAGCCTCTTTTTAGGGGCTTTTTTTGTTGATATTTCATAAAATTACCGTAAATTTGTATTGCTTATAAACTAACTTATTTTAGTTTTAATTAGGGAACTAATGACTACAAACATTATTTGGGCTTTGCTTTTGCTTCTTGCAATTCCTATTGTACACTATGGAAAACAGCTTTTACAAAAGCTGTATCATCAACAAAAAAATTCCTTACAACACTTATTGAAAGATAAAAAATTTCAAAATGAAATGGAATTCGATAACCAACTTAATCGCTTGGAAGCGTTACGGGTTTATCACGGAGGAGCCGCCCTTTCAAGATGGGCTTTGCTGATTAGTGGTGTGTATGTGTTGGTAACAAGTTTAGTATAAAAATCTGTTTCTGTATTTATTATTTTAATACAATTAGTCAATAAAAAAAGTCAAAATCTTTTCTAGATATTTTGACTTTTTTTATTGACATTGATTAGATTTTTTGTCTCAATATTACATTATTTTTTCTCCAAAGCTTCTAGACGTTTTAAAATGTCTTCATTTGCTTTTTGAAGAGCTACGTTGATTTGCTTAAGCTCTTCAATTTGCTCTTGTTGCTCTTGCATCCCTTTAATCATAATAGGGAGCAAATTTCCATATCTAGCTTCAAACCGTTCAGGGTTATCATAACTTACTAAATCTAAATTTTCACCAATATTAGAATTTTGTTGTAAATCTAACAAATCTTGAGCGATAAATCCGGCTGCTTTAATACCAACTTTTGATTTATCTCTAGTATTCCAAGTATATGATACAGGTTTTAGTTTTTTTATAAACTCAATTCCCTCTGATAATTGCACTATATCAGTTTTATCTCTTCTATCAGATAATGCTGTAATAGTTGTAGCTGCACATCTTAATAAATTTATTGAACCATTTCCTAATGTAACCTGATTATCACCAGAAGCAACCGCGTCATAACCAACAACAATTTGATTCCTAGCCGTTGAACCAAAACCCCGTGTGTTGGAACCTATAATAACATTATCAATACTTAGTGAAATATTATTTCCTGCATTAAAACCAACAGCTACGCTCCTTGTTGATCCGGTACCGGAACCAGATAAAGCATTAGAACCTATAGCTACAGTCTGATCTATAGTTCCGCTTCCTTGTAACGAATTATGACCAACTGCAACATTATCTAAGGAAGCATTGGTATTTACTCCTCTTAGAGCCAACGCTCCAACAGCGGTGTTGCGAGCTCCACCATTAAGTGCGGCTAACGAAGAACTTCCAACAGCTGTATTTAGATTTCCCGCACCGGAATTTAATGTGTTAGCAGCTAGAGCATTATGCCCCATTGCAGTATTATCTGCTGGTGAATTGTTGGCAGCTAGTGCGTTAGTTCCAAACGCCGTATTATTAGCTCCTGTATTCGCTGCCAAGGCACTTACCCCAAAAGAAGTACTGGTTGCTCCTATTCTTCCTGCTGCTGCATTATTTCTTCTGAAAGCAACATCTATAGCATCTGTGGTTCCCAAAAAATTTGTAGCTGCACTTAATCCAGAATTTCCAGTGGTTAACCAACCCGCTGGGGTTACTGGTGTTCCTGTTACAAACCGTTCCCATCTAGCAGGAGCAGGAGTAGTTCTCCAATAATAAAAACCAGGTGTAACAGGCCCAAAAGTGGCGTTAGTTCTAGTGGCTGTATTGTAAATAATCTCTGTTTCAGTGGGTGTAGCTAAGGGAGCACTAAATAAAAATCCTAGTGATAATGATACTCTAGGAATCAGTATACCAGAATTATTTGAAGTAATATCTAAGGCAGCTTCTGGAGTTGTGATACCAATTCCCACTTGACTGTGAACACTACTTATAGTTAAGATTATTATAAATGATGTAATTAAAATTTTAATTTTTTTCATAACTGTTTATTTTTTTCACTATTAGTGATGGTTTTAATGTGGTATTATTCAATCATGAATAAAATGAAAATGAATATATTTAAAAAAAACCCCTCTGATGTAGAGAGGTTTTTTTGCTTAAAGGTTTATTTTTTAATCACTCTCACCGTTTGCATTTCCTCGTCTTGGGTCACAACAATGTTGTACACTCCAGCAGGATACAATGCACCAAAAGCTTGATTGTTTAAGTTGTCAACACTCACTTCTTTAGTCTCCAACAATCTTCCAGT
>JBKBOP010000160.1:0-3885 GCA_046293575.1 Flavobacterium sp.
CCCAAGACATCGAGACCGTCTCCCAATGGGGCGTCGATGGTATTTTTTGCAATTTCCCGGAACGGGTGAAATAATAAAGAGTTACAAATGGTTTTTTAGAACAAACTAAAAGACAAAAACAACAGCCCCTAAAAATTACTCAGCGGCCACCAATTTACTCGCACTTCTATACACAAAAGCGTTATAGATATGTCTTCTTGCAAAACGCCCAGGCGATTCTGCATTCACCATTTTGATATAGGTTTGCTTGGGCACTCCAAAATATTCAAAAGTATTGCCATCTAAAAAGCTGATATACAACACCCCATTTTCAAAATAATAATCCAGAATCCCAGAAGTAGAAGTCGTTTTCAGATACTCCTCCTTCACTTTCTCCTGAGTTTCCGGAGCGATACTCACCAAAAAGTGATACGCTTCAATAAATTCTTTACTGCGTTCCTCTGCGGCATGACGCTCCTCGGCATCCTCAATAGTATCAGGATGTATGTCTTTCATACAATTGCGATAAATCGTTTTTAATTCCTTAAGCGATGCCGTTTTAGTAACATCAAGTAATTTTCGGTATTCTGAGATTTTTTTTGAATTCATAAGACTAATTCCAACACGTGAACAACACGTTTTTAATTTTTTGGCAAAAGTAGTCTAATTAATTGGAAATGTGAGAGAAAAAAAACAAGTGAAAATTGGACACCTAATTTGACTATGAAACTTTAATCTCATACTTATTCTCAAAAAAATCATTCAACACATTTTGGTCAATCTCTTTTAATTAAAAATTTTCTTTCTTTTTCTGTCAGTTCACATACTCCAAAATTCTTAATGTAATTTCCGTTCAATGAATAATAGTCAGAAGAGTAGGGCTTAATTGTCGTCTTGATGTAATACCAGAAGATGCTTGATTCCATTATCTTTTTTATGATTTCCATTTCTGTCTCTGAACTACCAACTACCGCTAGCCCGTTGTAAAAAAGCAAGTCGTCATCAGAGTTAATGATGAAATTTGGTGTCCTGTCCGAGTATTTAGGGAAGAACATTTTGTTTTTAATCTTCTCTAGTGATTGCGTTCGACCAAAAGCAAACCAGTTTTCATAGCTCCCTTTTCCTTTGTCTCTTTCTGCTAAAATCTTTCTTTTGTTTTGCAGATATTTATAAGCTTCTGGAAAACTTTCCTTCATTAACTTCTCATCAAGAAGTTTAGGTTTTTCTTGTTTGTCATACGGAAAAATCACTTTCTCCCTCAGAGTGTTTAGACTAACTTCTCTGCTTAACTTATTCGAGTTTACAATATCCTTGCAAATGCCTTTTTCAATCTTGTAAAGACTTCCGTTTTGTAAATAAAAATAGTTTTTGTCTTCGTCAACTGGTCTAAAAATGTAAATGTCATTCTTTAAGGTCGCTATACCGTGTCTCGTTTGGTAAAGTTCACCAAATGGAATACCCGTTGATTCGATTTTGGAAATGGTTTTATTGTCTTTTAAATTCCACCCTTTTTTTGAATCAAGAATTCCGTAGTTTATTTTTTTAAACGACTTTTTTTCCTTTAAATGCTTGCTTTCTGATTGCTTATATGAAATGAAATTTTGATCTCTGTTTTCAATAAAGCAAATACAAGTATATGTATTTTTTGATTTGAAGATTTGTTCTGAGCCAAAGTCTATTATTGAAATAGCAAGTTCTTTTCTTTGAAAATAGTCCCGTAAAGCTCTTCCATTAAGACTTTTGAAAAATGAATTCATAGTGATGAATCCTAGAGTACCATTTTCAGCCAAATTCTCAATTGCAATTTGAAAAAATGGAATGTATAGGTCTGAATTACCAGATTGACAAACCTCCCAATTCTTTAATTTTTCTTTAGTCTCTTTGTCAAGATTTCGTGCACAAACATAAGGAGGGTTTCCAAGTATAATGGAAAATCCATTGAAGTCATCAATCGAAGTAGTCCAATCAAAATCTAAGGAATCTCCCTGAAATAAGTTGAACTGAAATTCTTCAATATCTTCGCCTGATTGCAAAGCCAATAAGGAGAGCAGCAACTTAGCTCGGTTAACGGAATATTCTTGGATGTCTAACCCGAAAATATTATTTCTAAAAATTTCTGAGTAGGTTTTGCCAGTTCCCAGCTCTTACTCCACTCCATGATGGAAAAGTGAAACTGAAAAACCCGTCAACAATGCAACAGAAAACAGTTCAAAAACCGTTAAATAAACAAACGTTCTTAGAATTCCCAACTCCTCACTCCCAACTCTCCACTGCGAGACAGCTTAATGCTCGACATCTCTACATCCAAATTAAATTTAAATAATTTTGTGGCATTAAATTTAATGTATAAATTTACTATATATTTTTATTATTATGAAAACACAAATTATTCAAGACCATAACGGAGTTCCTACTGGTGTTTTTATTCCTATTAAAGATTGGGAAATAATTAAAAACGAATATCCTAATATTGAATCTACAGAAAAAGAACTAGAACAATGGGAAAAGGATAGTATAGATCAAAGACTTATTGATATCGAGAAAAATCCAGAAAGATTACAACCTATTGAAAACCTTTTTAAAGAAATGAAACGAAAAATATAATGTACAAAGCACTATATTTTGATGAAGTTTTTAACGATATTCAACAGGCTAAAGAATGGTACAAAAATCAGCAAGAAGGTTTAGAAGAACGATTTGCACAATGTATTGAAGATGCCCTATTACAAGTACTCAAAATGCCTACAGCTTACAATATTAGACATAAAAATGTTCGTATTGCACATCCAAAAACTTTTCCATATAACATTCATTTTTATATTAATGACGATACTAAAACTGTAGTTTTTATTGGTATTGTTTTTAATAAAAGAAAAGATGCCCTAGAAATTAAACGATAAACCAATTCACCAAAGTTTGAATCAAAGCACGACGCTCTGCGAATGTCTCAGCTCCAGCTCTTGCCCCACTCCATGATGGAAAAGTGAAACAGAAAAACTGAAACTGAACACTGAAAAACCTGTCAACAATGCAACAGAAAACAGTTCAAAAACCGTTAAATAAACAAACGTTCTTGGAATAACTCCATACTCATCACTCCTAACTCTCCCATCGATGCTCTGCGAATGTCTGCTTAAACCAGTCTAAAGATATTTTCTAAAAGCTTGTAAAGCACACAACGTCCCCTGATCCCATAGCAATTCCTTTCGGTCAAGCATGTCTTGAAACTCAGTCTGATTTACCCATTTAGCATCCGTAATATAATCCTCATCAGGATTATCGGGCGGGTTTTCCATCAAAACAGGGTTTTCTGCAATGAAGTAATGCATCGGCCTGTTACCAAAGATGCGTTCAGAAGAGTATAAATGGTGAAAAATTTCAGAGGTCATCGCTACTTCCTCAGCCAGTTCCTCTTGGGCATGTGTCAAAATATCTTTGTCAATTTTGTCAACACCACCACTCACAAATTTCCAAAACTTTCGATTATAACCATGAATGTATTCTTGAATAATGAAGATTTTTTTGGTTTGCGTATTAAAAGGATATACAATCACAACTTCGCGATCTTTTCTGCTCGGTTGCTCTTTTAGCTTAATTTGGAGTGCTTCTAACATAATAATAAATAAGACATTTCAGTGATAATCAAAAGAATTATCAGCGGGCAAAAGTAAGGCGATTTTTTTAAAATACATCCATCTCGATGCTCTGCGATGGTCTCCTGACTTCACAGCAAAAAAACACGTCCCTTTTTTCAATACCAATCATACGTTACCTCAAATATAAAAATTTCATTTCAATCTCTTACAAATCATCTCACTGTTTTAAATACCACAAGGTAATTCCCATGATTCTCCGAACCTAAAAATCAAAAACAATAAAAATCCACCCCTTTACCCATCCAACACT
>JBKBOP010000161.1:0-3855 GCA_046293575.1 Flavobacterium sp.
TGGGAGAATCATACAAAACAATTGAACCAACATTTTTACCTGTGGTGGTATTTCCAACAACTGTTACATCAACATAAGGCTTTAAATTGTGGATTAATAATTCACTTGCAGAGGCCGAACGGTTGGAAGTGATAAAATATACCTTTTGTAAATTTAAACTATTAATAGCAGCACCATTACCAAGACTGTTGGTAAAACGATTGATGATTTGTTCTGGGTTGTTTTCGTTGAAGAAGTCCATCACCTTTTGATTCCATTGTTGTTGGGCAAATATTTGACTGGTGAACTGTCCGGTAATCATACTTGCCAATCGTGTAGCAGTAGTGACCGACCCCCCAGAATTATACCGTAAATCCACCACTAAATGGGTAATGCCTGCGGCTTGGAACTGTCCAAAAGTTTGGTTTAATTGACCATCAAAGGAGGCCGTAAATGCATTATACATGAGGTAACCCACCTTTTTATCTCCAACATCAATGGTATTGGTGAGGTAAATTGGGTTTTCAGAATAGTTTGCTTTAGTTAAGGATATTGAGATTCCATTGGGAGTTATAGTTCCACCATCATAATTTGCCATATTCAAGTTAAAGGAATCAGCTCCCAATAATCCACTTTGATTTTGTACCGTTAAAGGTGTGCCATTCACTGCATAAAAAATATCCCCTCTGGCAATGGGTTTTGTTGACGCATCGGTATTCGGAAGGATATATCGAACAAACCCGAAAATATCATCTGAACCCGGAGTTTTACGAAACAATTGATAATCTACCCCACTGGTTCTTTCGGTTCCACCTAGTACTGCCTCTAATTGCATATAATCACTCGTGATGACACTAAATCGGTCAATAGATGCATCCACGGTAAGGTGACCAAAAAGAGCTTCGGGACTGGAGTAATTCCTCAAAAAATTGTTTAATTGATTTTGAGTTGAAAAACGATCGTCTTGCAAATCAGGAGAATCGGCCTGCCACAAATAATATAAATTGAGTCCTTTCCAAACAAAATCCTTAACTTCAACGTCTTGTGGGATTTTCAAACTGTCATCATTACTACACCCTGCAAAGAAAAAAGTAATGATTACGAAAAGTGTAGCTGAAAAAAGTAATTTTCTCATGTAGCAATTTTTATTTGTATTCGACATATGTGATAAGTATGAAAGTACTGATTATATTGTAAATGTACTAAAGATTTGAAAATCATATTTTCTTTGTAACAAAAAAATAACTCATTCGTCTTGATTAAAGAAGCTAACTAATAATGACTCAAAAAGAATTTGTCACTCTAACGGATCCTTTCATGGATAAAATCTTTCGACTAGCCAAAAGATTATTGGTTAGTACTGAAGAAGCACAGGATGCCGCACAAGAAATTCAGTTGAAGTTATGGAGTAAAAAAAATGACTTAAGTGCTTACAGAAGTGTGGAAGCCATGGCGATGACGATGACTAAAAATTACTGTTTGGACCAATTAAAATCTAAGAGAGCTTCTCATTTGTCATTAGTACATAGTAATTTTAACGACCGAGAGGCAGGATTACAACAAAGACTTGAAGACAAAGACAGTTTGAAATGGGTAGAAAAATGCATGAATGAACTACCTGAACAACAAAAAATGATTTTGCAACTTAGAGAAATTGAAGGTTATGAATTTGCTGAGATTGGCGAAATCTTAGAAATGAACGAAACGGCTGTGAGAGTAGCACTTTCAAGAGCACGAAAAACTATTAGAGAGAAAATGATAAAGACACACCATTATGGCATTCAATAATATAGAACACATCGAAGAACTTCTGGAACGCTATTTTGAGGGGCTCACTACTTTGGGAGAAGAAGAACAGCTGCAGCTCTATTTTCTGTCGGAACAAGTGGCTCCACATTTAGAACAGTACAGGTCCATTTTCCAATATTTTTCAATTGGAAAAAAAGAAGAAATGACTCCTAAGCTCCCGGAAACACCATCCAAAAAACCTCTATTTACCTGGGTAGCTGTTGCAGCCGTCTTTGTTCTTTTCGCTGGATTGCTTTTTACTTGGAACCAATCGTCAATGCAACAAAATGATCTTGGCTCCTTTGATGACCCCGAGATTGCCATGGTTGAGACCTTGAAAGCTCTTGAGCTGGTTTCACGGAATGTGAACCTTGGCATGGAAAGTGTTATATACCTCAATGAATACAATCAATCAAAACAATTAATTTTTAAAAACCATTAATCATGATACGAATTATCACCACCCTAGTAATTACCTTAGTGTCTCAGATACTTTTTTCACAATCTGTTTTTGATAAATTCGAAAACAATGATGATGTCACTACTGTGATTGTCAGCAAAAAAATGTTTGAAATGATGGGTAAAGTAAAAGTAGATTCCAAAGACCCTCAGACCCAACAATTTTTAAATCTGGTTAAAAAACTAGAAAATTTAAAAGTGTATGTGACTTCCAACTTAAAAGTAGGAAGTGAGTTAAAAGTAGCCTCAGAAAAATATCTTAAATCAGCAAATCTTGAAGAGTTGATGCGAGTTAATGATTCTGGGAAAAATGTTCGGATTTTGGTAAGAACGGGGGCCAAAGACAGTCAGATTAGAGAACTTTTTATGCTTATTGAAGGTTCCGCAAAAGACAACGACACAGTGGTTTTATCACTTATAGGCGATTTTGACCTTAATGAAATTTCTGCTCTTACCGATCAAATGAATCTCCCTGGTGGAGAAGAATTAAAAAAAGCCTCTAAAGGAAAAAAATAAGCTCAATTTACTTTCATTACTGCCGAAAACTTTCAAGTATGAGATTTTCGGCAGTATTATATCATCAATCAAAAAATCAACATCATGAAAAACATTGCCATATTACTATCAGCTTTTCTACTACTATCTTGTAATAGCGAACCCACCCTTCAAAAGTACTTTGTTGAAAAATCTGAGTCAGCTGATTTTTTAGTCACTGATGTTCCAGCTTCTATTTTGAAGATTAATGTTTCCGAATTAACCAATGAACAAGCCGAAGCACTGAATTCACTTGAGAAACTGAATATACTTGCATTTACTGCATCGGAAAAGAAAAATGAGAAGTATCAAAATGAAAAAGAAACCCTTCAAAAAATTTTAAAAAACCCCGTTTATGAAGAACTGATGATAATGGGTTCTGGAGCAGGTGGTGCTACCGTTTATATGAAAGGAACAGAAGATGCTGTAGAAGAGTTCATTGTTTTTGGACATCAAAAAAACTCAGGCTTTACGGTGGTAAGAGTATTGGGAAATAATATGAAGCCGGAACAATTTGGAGATTTTCTTGGTGCTATTAAAAATGCCAATTTAGACATTGAAGGTCTTGCCAAGTATCTTCCGTAAAACGGAAATAATCTTATAAAAAAACCCGAAGCACTAACTTCGGGTTTTTCAGTAGTATAATGAGCATTATTTTGCTCTGCTTGCATATTTTGTTTTGAACTTGTCAATACGCCCAGCGGTGTCAACCAATTTAGATTTACCTGTGTAGTATGGGTGAGAAGTTCTAGAAATCTCTAATTTATAAACAGGATATTCAACCCCATCGTGAACGATGGTTTCTTTTGTTTCAACCGTTGATTTTGTAATAAAAACATCTTCGTTAGACATGTCTTTGAAAGCAACAAGTCTATAATTTTCTGGGTGAATTCCTTTTTTCATTGTATTAGAGTGTTTCGTTTGTGCTGTTTCCGATTCTGATGCTTTTGTTTATAAAAAGGTATAAACCTGAAAACAACTTTTGTTATTATTATTTTTACTTTCCAATTTGAGAGTGCAAATGTACGCATTTTTAATAATCTAACAAGTGTTTCATATAATTTTACATAACAATTATAAAGCTATGTAACAAAA
>JBKBOP010000162.1:0-3826 GCA_046293575.1 Flavobacterium sp.
GTCATTAGTGATAGTATGGATTTAGAGGCCGTTAAGACACAGCTTAAAATCGCACAAACCCAATATAATCGTTCGTTTCAATTGGAGAAAGAAGGACTGAAACCTATGACAGATGTGGAAGACAAAAGGCTAAGACTGCAAGATGCTGAGGCAAAAATAATCACCCAACAAAATAAATTTCTAGGATCTAAAAACGAACTTTTAAATGCTAGAATAGAAATCAACAGAATTAGTGCTGAGTTCACTGATAAAGTTTCCAAAGCAAGGGGCGAACAGTACACAGCCCTTAGCAGTCAATTTGACACAGAAGCTCAGGTAAACAAATTGCAAAATCAAGTCATTAATTATACCATGAGAAATGAGCAGTATTATATCCGAGCCCCTCAGGATGGTTATGTGAACCGTGCCTTGCAATCTGGTCTTGGCGAAACCATAAAAGAAGGCACTCCCATTGTGAGTATTATGCCCTCAAAATACGATATTGCTGTAGAGACTTTTGTGGATCCCATCGATATGCCATTAGTCCATAAAGGTGAAAAGGTAAGAATTTGGTTTGATGGATGGCCCACAATTGTCTTTAGTGGGTGGCCTAATATGTCTTATGGCACCTTTGGAGGTGTTATTGTGGCCTCAGAGAACTTTATTAGTCCTAATGGCAAATACAGAGTGCTCATTGCTCAAGATCCAAGTGATGAACCCTGGCCCAAGGAATTATCCATTGGAGCTGGTGCCAATACGTTTGCTCTTTTAAAAAATGTACCGATTTGGTTTGAAATTTGGCGTCAACTTAACGGTTTCCCACCTGATTACTACCTACCGGAAGCTAGTGGTAAAATGGCTAAAAAATAAAAAATTAATGAAATTCCAAATATTAACGTGTTTATTGATAGGAAGTTGTGCCAGTCTGTGGTCACAAACCCAAACCTCCTTGAATCAAGTGATGTCCTTGGATGAGTTCTTGGGTTATGTGAAACAATTCCATCCTTTGGTGAAACAAGCACAACTAGACCTGAATCAAGCACAAGCGGGTGTCATGGCTGCTCGTGGAGGTTTTGATCCAAAAATTGAAGTGGACTATGTCAATAAACGATTCAATACTACAGACTATTTTGAAGTTTTAAACGGAAGTTTTAAAATCCCCACTTGGTATGGTATTGAAGTAAAAGCTGGATTTGAACAGGCTGAAGGTGTCTATATTAATCCTGATAAAACCTTCCCTGCCAGCGGATTAGCCACTCTCGGCGTTACGGTTCCCGTGGGTCAAGGGTTGTTTATCAATCAACGTATGGCTGATTTACGTCAAGCGAAATTATTCCGCAATTTAGGAGAAGCTGAAAGGGAATTAGAGGTTGCCAACGTTTTATTTGAAGCTACTATAGCTTACAGTGATTGGTACCGAGAGTATCGAGAATATGCCTTATATCAAACTTTTTTAACCAATGCCGAAGTACGCTTCAATGGTACCAAAGGTTTAATAGAGCAAGGAGACCGTCCGGGTATTGATAGTATTGAAGCTCGAATTTTAGTTTCAAGTAGAAAACTCAACCTAGAACAATCTCGCATTAAATTTATCAAATCAAAACTTCAATTATCCAATTTTTTGTGGATTGACAATGTTCCTGTTGAATTGCAAGACACAATGATTCCCGAGAATGAACTCGAAAATACTATTGCTGAAACTTTAAAAACCAATGGCTTATTATTTAATGATGTTGATTTGGTCAATCATCCTAAAATCAGAGCTCTTCAAAACAAAGTAGGTATTTTAGAAGTTGAGAAAAAACTAAAAGGAGATTTACTGAAACCTAGAATTGACCTGAACTACAATTATCTTTCAGAGCCAGTTTTAATGAATGAATGGAATACTGCCAATTATAAATACGGGGTGCAATTTACATTCCCTCTGTTTCTTAGAAAGGAACGTGGTAATTTCAAAATTGCAAAGTTTAAACTGCAAGATGCTGAACTTGATTTAGATTTAGAAAACATCGTTTTGAAAAACAAGATCGATTTTCAGTTACAAGAAATCACTTCCTTAGAAGAACAAATGCGATTGGCCAACAGTCTGCTTGGTGATTTTACCACCATGTTGCAATCGGAAGAGCGACTGTTTTTCTTTGGCGAAAGCTCTTTGTTCTTAATCAATGCTCGAGAAAACAGCCTATTAGGATCTAATCTGCAACTCATTTCCACACAACTCAAATATTGTACAGCCCATGCAGAGCTATATCAGTTATTAGCAAATCCTGAACTCAATGATTAACAACCTACTGGTTTGATGTCTACAAAATCATAAAAAGAACGCTCTATAGCTTCTTTATGGTTGGGGTGAGCAATATTTAGCAAGGCGGCGGCTCTTTGTTTTAAGGTCTTGCCATACAAATCAGCAATACCATATTCAGTAATGATGAATTGTACATGAGATCTCGTTGTGACTACGCCAGCCCCTTGTTTGAGGAAAGGTACAATACGGCTCTCACCCCTTTTCGTAATTGAGGGTAAAGCAATAATGGCTTTGCCTCCTTGGCTCAGAGATGCTCCCCGAATAAAATCCATTTGACCTCCCACACCAGAATACATTTTTCTACCAATAGAATCAGCACAAACTTGACCGGTTAAGTCCACTTCAATAGCAGAATTAATCGCAATCATTTTGGGGTTTCTTCGTATACGGGCAGTGTCATTTACCGCCGATGATTCTTTTAATTCAATAAATGGATTGTCATCTACAAAATCATATAATCTTTTGGAACCCATTAAAAAGGTAGCGAGCACACGACCTCGGGTGGTTCCTTTGTAATTACAATTAATCACATCATTTTGAATTAAATCGATGACACCATCAGAGAACATTTCGGTATGTAGTCCCAAATCTTTATGATGCGTCAATTTGCTCAATGCTGCATTGGGAATAGATCCAATACCCATTTGGAGCGTACTTTTATCTTCAATCATTGAGGCTACATACTCCCCAATTTTTTCTTCTTCAGTAGTGAAGGGTTTTACATCGTGGGCATAAAGCGGGATGTCTACTTCTACTAAATAGTCAATTTCAGAGACATGTAAAATGCCATCACCAAACGTGCGAGGCATTTGCTTATTCACTTGTGCGACCACAATTTTTGCATTTTCAATGGCTGCTACAGAAGCCTCAACAGAAACCCCAAGAGAGCAATATCCGTGTTGATCTGGAGGTGAAACGTGAATAAAAACCACGTCGAGTTCCAATACTCTTTTGCGAAACAAATGAGGCAATTCACTTAAGAAAACAGGAGTATATGAACCGTTTCCTGCTTTGAGGGTATGTCTAACATTCGCACCAATAAAAAAGGAGTTCACGTGAAAACTCTCTGCCAATTCTGGGTTGGCATAGGGAGCCTCCCCTTCAGTATGGAGATGGCATATTTCCACATTGCGAAGTTCTGCATACCGTTCCGATAAAGCTTTGGTTAAAACAGTGGGAGTTGCGGCAGCAGCCTGAACATAGACCCTATCACCCGATTTTACGACTTTGACAGCTTCTTCAGCTGATACATATTTGCTCATATTCCTAAAATTTAATGCAAAAATAAAACCATGATTTTGGTAAATTTATGACATTTCTCATGGTTTAGAAAGAATTCAAAAATTAAATCAAAAATCAAGAATCTAATCGACAGTTTGATGCTCTTGGTCACAATAGCTCAAAAAAATAACCCAAAATAAAGTATCTTTGCCACTTTAAAATTCCGTTATGATTATACCGAAAACCCTTGAGGAAATAGAATTAATGCGTGAAAGTGCACTCTTGGTTTCCAAAACTCTAGGTATGGTTGCTTCCGAAATT
>JBKBOP010000163.1:0-3697 GCA_046293575.1 Flavobacterium sp.
TACCTTGCGTTTGGAAATGGGTTTTTGTCTCTATGGCAATGACATCAACGACTCTACCTCTCCCCTAGAAGCCGGTTTGGGTTGGATTACAAAATTCACTAAAGATTTTATCAATTCTGAAAATCTAAAGAAACAGAAGGAAGTAGGAATTACCCGAAAACTCGTTGGTTTTGAATTGTTGGAAAGAGGAATTCCCCGTAATGATTATGAGATTGTCGATGTCGACGGAAATAACATTGGGATAGTTACTTCTGGTACGATGGCTCCAAGTTTAGGAAAAGGCATTGGTTTGGGTTATGTTGCTATAGATTTTATCCAACCGGACAGTGAGATTTACATCAAAATCAGAAACAATCAAGTGAAAGCACAAGTAGTGAAACTACCATTTTATAAGAAATAATACCGTTTATTATCACATTGAATTAAGAGCATTATGGGAAGAGCGTTTGAATTTAGAAAAGCGAGAAAGATGAAACGTTGGTCAGCCATGGCCAAAACGTTTACTAGAATTGGAAAGGATATTGTCATGGCAGTGAAGGAAGGGGGGCCTAATCCAGAGTCCAATTCCCGATTAAGAGCCGTAATTCAAAACGCCAAGGCGGCCAACATGCCTAAGGACAATGTGGACCGTGCCATCAAAAAAGCTTCCGATAAGGATACCGCCAACTTTAAAGAGCTGTTGTATGAAGGGTACGCACCTCATGGAATCGCTATACTGATTGAAACGGCTACAGACAACACCAACCGCACTGTGGCTAACATTAGAAGTTATTTCAATAAATGTAACGGTACGTTGGGCACCCAAGGTTCTGTTGAATTTATGTTTGATCACACTTGTAACTTTAGGATACCCGCCGAGGGTCTTGATGTGGAAGAAATGGAGTTGGAAATGATTGATTTTGGTGTGGAAGAAATCTTTGCCGATGAAGATGGCATTATGATGTATGCACCTTTTGAAAGTTTTGGTGCCATTCAAAAAGAATTGGAAAACCGAGGTATTGAAATTTTATCCTCCGGTTTTGACCGCATTCCCCAAGTGACCAAGCAACTCACCCCAGAGCAAGTCGCCGATGTGGAGAAGCTCCTCGAAAAGATTGAAGAGGATGATGATGTGCAGAATGTGTATCATACGATGGAGGAGTAGGATAAAATTTAGAAATCAGAATTTAGAATTTAGAAAAAATTCTAAGAGCGTCTATTGTTTTGCTGGGTTTTGATGTTTATATTTTATCACAATATAATTGCATTTAAAACCTTAAGAAGATGATTGAGTTTATTATGCTCTTCGACTACAGCTCAAGGCAGGCGAGTTCAGGGGGACAGTAGTACTTTATTATAATTTTTGATTGGAGAACTATGACACTGCTTTTAACAAAAAACAAGGTTTGAGTACAAGTATAGACTTACACTTATACGATACATTCAGAATATCTCATAACCAGAAATGTTGTGCCTTCAAATATTACTTTAACTTAAGCTAATTGTCCCCCTGAGCCTGTCGAAGGGCATATGATCAGTTAAAACCCAAAACCATTGATCCAATTTTGTGTTTTACTTGGAAATCACTACTTTTCAAGAAACTAAAACATACTCCTACATGAAACTTTCAAAAGCCTTAACGTATACCATCATAGTGCTGGGATTATTTGCCCTCATCGCTCAGGCTTATTTAATTCAGGAAAACAGAACTGCTTCGGTGGTCGAAACTTGGATACGCTTTTTTAGTTTTTTCACAATATTGACCAACAGTTTGGTGGTGGTGTATTTCATCTCGCAGTCGCTGAGCTCTACTTTCGCTTGGCTAGGATTCGTTAGAAAGATTCCTTTAACAGCCATCACCGCTTATATTTTAATTGTTGGGTTGGTTTATCAAATTGTTTTGAGACCATTGTGGAGTCCCGAAGGTTTACAACGATGGGTGGATGAATTGTTGCACAGCATCATTCCCATCTTGACTTTGGTGTTTTGGTGGTTGAATGTCACACAAAAGGAATTACGATATACTTCAATCTTGAAATGGCTAGCCTATCCTTTTTTCTACTTGGTTTATATTTTGATTCGAGGAACCTTTTCGGGATTCTATCCCTACCCGTTTGTGGATGTTTCTGCTTTGGGATTTATGCATGTGGCCATTAATGCTCTGTTGATGTTGTTCTTTTTCGTTGGCGTGATGCTTGGGTTGATTCGGATGGGAAAGAATTGGGCTGTTTGAACTTTTTTGAACGAAACAAAATTCGCCTTACCGATTAATTGAAAGGATTGAATTCAAAATTTTGTGTTTTTGATTGAAATTTAAATAATTACTATAAAAAGAAAACAAAATGATTTATTTAGGAATGATTGGTCCCTGGCAACTTATTTTAGTTTTAGTGTTTGTTTTAATTGGAATATTACCAACCATTATTGCTCTTATTGACATATTGAAGAATGAATTTACTGGCAACAACAAGTTAGTTTGGGTATTGGTAGTAGTACTCATGAACTTTATTGGAGCGATTTTGTATTCTTTAATTGGTAAGAATCAAAAAATCAATAAAATTTAGAAGTATAAATTGTAATCATGGATGTTGGTTTGGCGTTCCAAGAAACACTTGTTAGATCCCTCTTCAGAAATTTCAGAATATGAAGAACAAGCTAAAAGTGCAATCAGAACTTCCAAAACCTCATAGTACTCTAAAAATCTAATATTCTAATATTCTAACAATCCAAAAATCTAATAATCTAATAATCCAACCCTCAAAAAAATCCTATATCCAAAAACTCAACATTACCAACACCACCTGCACCAAAAAGATAATGAGTCCAAACATGAGTCCGCGTTTACCGGATTGCAGTAAGGAGGCAAAACTCACTTTTAAACCAATGGCGACCATGGCCAAAGTCAATAGGTACTTTCCTGCCTCTGAGAAGAACTTGATGACTTCTGCGGGTAGTTGTATGACAGAAACCAAAATAGTAATCACTAAAAATCCCCACAAATACCATGGCAATACAAAATAGGATTGTAAACTCTTACCGGCTTTGCGTTGGGTGATGAAATTAAAGAAAATCAGTCCGGGGGTCAGCAAGGCCACACGAGCCAATTTGATGGTCAACGATTGATCTCCGATGTCTTGGCTCATCGCATAGCCCGCCCCAGCAACATTGCCCACAGCATGGAGCGTCCCACCCAACAACATACTGATGTCTTCATTAGAAAGGGAAAGTCCGGCAGCAACAAGAGGTAGTACCAACATACCAAGGGTTCCATATAGATTTACCACTGCCATGGCAACGCCCACATCTTCTTTGTTTTTGGCAATACTAGGAGCCAAAGCCGCTATGGCACTCGAACCACAAATGGCGGTTCCAAATCCCACTAACCATCCTACAGAACTTGGACAATTAAACTTTTTTGATACATAAACGGTCAATAACAAGACCGCAAAAACCACCAAAACAATAGCTAAAAATCGTTGCCATCCGAGTTCTGCCATGTGGGTATAATTAATTCCAAAGGCAAACAGTACAACTGCAATTTCAAGTATTTTAGAACCTGTAAATGAAATTCCAGCATGATATTTAGCTGGTAAAGTAATCAGGTTTCCCACCACGATTCCCAATAACAAACCCATCATAATGCTGTTGAGAAAAGGCAATAGTTGAGCAACAAGCACTGCTATGAATGCAAGTATAAAACTAAAAACAAACCCTCTAC
>JBKBOP010000164.1:0-3640 GCA_046293575.1 Flavobacterium sp.
AAATAACCTAAATCAACAGATACCGCTCATCGGTTGGAGGTTTTATTAAAAACCGTTACACGTTCCGCATCAATACTATCTGAGACAATTTGTCCCCGTAACACTTCACGCGTTTTGGACTGTCCGAAAGCGGTCGCTCCAAAACTTAAAAAAAGCAATAAGGTAAAAAATCTATTCATGGTTTTTCCGATATAGGGGTTTGTTCATAATAACTTAGAAAATCTTGTGCCAAACGGCCCAACTCAAAACGCGTTCTTTCGCGGTTTTTGGCATCCAATGCCTTTTGTAAGGTGTCGTCTTCCACCACATAATATTTAAAACCCTTCACAAAACCCTCTGGAATCTGTAAATCACGGGTGTAAAAATCGTCTCTAAAATAACTGTCTAGTCGCACTTGGTACCGCTCCCGTCGTTCTACTTCCAATTCTTTTTTGAGCATTGCCGTACGACCCGATATCCAATTCAAAATGGGGTCTAATGATAAACTCATCCCTGCCATGGTTCCCATACTTGCTTGTGCATCCCAACCGGTGGCAGTTCGCAAACGCCGTTCTGAGGGAGTATAACTCTTGGGCTTATAATCTATAATACCTAATGCTTGAGCGTTGATGTTGGGAAACTCAGTGAGGGTCACCCCCTCTAAGGCAATGGTTTTAGGATACATTCGCACCACCACTTCCTTTTTTTGGAGCTCCTCGGCCCCTATGCTTTTACGAGCATATTCCAAATGCACTGCTGAAAAGACTAGTAAATCGTCTTCTTGCACGGTGATCGTAAACCTCCCGTTGGCATCACTAACCACAGCTTTTTCAGAAACCAAGTTCATCACGTGAACCCCTTCCACAGAGGCCGAGTCTGCCACAATCCTACCCTGAATCCACTGCTGCGAAAACGCACCCAAACCCCCAAAGGAGCTTAGAAACAAGAACACAATAATAGGTCTAGGTTGCATTGTAGTAAAAATACACAGAAAGTTTTGAATTGTTAAAACGGGGGGTGGTAAATTTTTGTTAATGATGGGCACCCGATTTCAAATGATTATTGGAATGACAATTAAAATATACAACATTTGATTTGTGTATTTAAAAGCAATGATTAGGTCTAAATTTTTAGTTTTTCTTAACCCTCTTTTTCGTGGTTTTAAAATTTTAACATTCATGGCTTCACTATGGCTTCACTATGGGATTACTATGGGATTACCTTGGAGTTCATTTTGGAAAAAGAGCGTAAGAAAAAGATTGGTTTTCTTTTGCAAAAAAAGGCATAAAACCATTTGTAGATTTCTTATCGTTTAGGTTTAATGAATCGTTTTGAATTTTGGCCAGAACCCATTTCAACAAAAACATTTATAAACAACTGATAACCAAATATTCTTCTTGCTTTCACATTGTAACTTCAACGATTAACAAACTCACCCGATATTTCTGCATTTTATCTAAAAAAACGCATCATTATGCTATATATCAATACATTGTAGTTTGAAAACGATGTAATCATGCTAAAAAAGACCCTGCTTTTTGAAAATAAAACCTCTGTTTCTGCCAAATATGAACAATTAGTTATCAAAACTGATACTAGAGAAACTACCATCCCCATTGAAGATATTGGTTTTGTCGTGATAGATCATCCGGAGATTTACCTCAGCATTACAGCTATGAATTTGTTGGTGGAAAACAATACTGCTTTGATTATTTGCGGAAAGAATCATCTGCCTAATGGAATGTTTCTCAACCTCAACTCCCATCATATCCAACAAGAGATTTTCAAACATCAGTTAGCCGCCACGGTGCCTTTGAAAAAACAGTTGTGGCAACAAACAGTTATTGAAAAGATTACAAATCAGGGATTACTATTGCAGCAGATGACCGGAAATAAAAACCAGTTTGATTTTCTGGCATCAAAAGTACTAAGTGGGGATAGTTCTAACATGGAAGGAGTGGCTGCTGGGCAGTATTGGAAAATATTTTTTGACCCGCAACATCACGACACTGCAAAAGACATACAATTCAAACGCGAACGATTTGGAAATTACCCCAACAATTTTCTCAATTATGGCTATGCGTTATTAAGGGCAGCTACGGCTCGGGCTTTGTCCGGGAGTGGGTTGTTAAACACTATTGGCATTCACCATAAGAGCAAATACAATGCTTTTGCCTTGGCCGATGACATCATGGAACCCTTCCGCCCCATTGTTGATGAAAAAGTATTAGAACTAGTAAAAAACTATCCCGATGAAGAACTGAATACGGCACTAAAAGCAGAACTACTACAGATTCTGACTCGTACGGTTTATTTCAAGGACGAGAAAAGTCCGCTGATGATTGCCTTGCAAAAAACCGCCTCTTCATTGCAACAATGTTTCTCTGGAGATAGAAAAAAAATCAAATATCCAAAACTATGGATTTAAACGGATACAGAATTATGTGGCTCTTTGTCTTTTTCGATTTACCAACAGAAACCAAAAAAGACCGACGCAATGCTTCGGGCTTTCGGAATAACCTCCTCAAAGACGGTTTTACCATGATGCAATTTTCAGTCTATGTGCGTCATTGTGCGAGTAGTGAAAGTGCCGATGTGCATGAAAAAAGAATCAACAGACTCTTGCCACCATTGGGGAAGGTCAGTGTTCTAAGAATCACCGATAAGCAGTTTGGGAATATTTTGAATTTTTGGGGGAAAGCAGAATTGCCCACAGCCCCACAGCCTACACAGTTGGAATTGTTTTAATTTACTTTGAATAGAATCTGTCTTTTGCCCAATTTTTGGAGTTTTTGGAAATATAATTAAAAATGGGATGATAGGATTTTTCGTTTCTGATAATGTGATCATGAAAAGAACGATGCCATGCAAAGTCTTTAAACCCTAATTCATGTATTTGTTTTGAAGATGTAGATTGCAATGCCCCCATCAAACCAGATAGGGATTTAATTTTTACGTTTTCATCTACTTTTTGGCTATCAATTTCAATGATGATATGAAAATGATTGGGCATGACCACATAATTATGAATATCAACATATTGATATTGATTCTTCAACCAATTTATTCTTTCTTCAACAATTTCACCATAGGGATTTAATGCAACCTTATATTCAATTTCATCACTATAAACCCCTGCATCATGATGGGCTGGATGGATATTTCCTAAATCATAATGGGCGGCATGATGATGGGCGGCATGATGTACGGACAGGTCGCGACCTGTCCCTACCGTGCCAACGGGAATAACACGACCCAAACAACACCAATTATTTTTAACACAATTTGTAACGAAATACAAATTATTGGCGGCATAATCGAATCCTTTCATTCGATTTCTTTTTCGATTTTTCATGGCTGATAATTTATTTAAATGGCTGATATATAATATCTCAAATATAAATATTTTTTTGGATTTGAAATAAAATAAATTTAATTCTATGTGGATGGATATGCAATTTTATATATGCGGAAAGAGTACAAACTGTCCCCACAAAACAAAAAATGCCTCAATCATGCCTTATCACTGCAAAAAAGAAGCATTTTTTATACACGATACACACGTTATTTTCCTGCTATTCAACCGATAAAGGCGTCGCCTAATATCGTGTTTTCTAATCTTTAATCAAACCACAACCCACGTTGAAGTATAGATGCTGCC
>JBKBOP010000165.1:0-3632 GCA_046293575.1 Flavobacterium sp.
AGTTCTGTAACCTTGGGTGTGGTGGGCGGTCTCGTCATTGGAAAAGTAATTGGTATCACTTTGTTTACATTCATCATTGTCAAATTAGGCATTTGTCATTTACCTCATGAAGTCACTTGGCCTAAAATTATGGGAGTAGGACTCCTTGCCGCCATCGGATTTACCATGTCGCTCTTCATCACCGACTTAGCATTTAAAGACGAACAACTCATCAAGCAAGCCAAACTCGGGATACTAGCCGCCTCTGCCATCGCCGGACTGCTAGGCTATTATTTATTAAAAGGAAACGATAAGGAAGTAGGAGGTAGTAATTAGTTTAAGACTGGACACATTTTTCACTTCGTGAGGCCTTCATAATGAACTGATTAATTGCTACTTCAACAATACCCCATTAAAAAACCCCGAATTATCGGGGTTTTAAAGTATCTATAAAGAATATACGTGTGTACAGTATTAATCTATTTTCACTTTAGCTCCGTCGTCTTTGACTTCAACGTTGGTTTTGTTGGATTCAATTTTCACGCCGTCTTTACCTACTTCTATTGAAGTACCACTATTGGTTTCTGGAGCAGCTTGTTGTTGTGCAGGTTGTTCAATAACAATCACGTCTGCGGGTTTTTCTTCTTTGGGTCCACAAGAAATGGTAATAAGTGCAGCAACCAAAGACAATAACATTAATTTGTTTTTCATAATAAAAATCTATTTAGATTGAAATAAAGATAGGTGTTTATGAATACATAGCATCTTTTTCGCATGAGGTTCATGATGAAGTGTAACATAGTGGCAAAATAAGGTTTATTTTCTTACGTAAATTAAGGGTGTATGCCCGTCATGTACTCAACAATTGTTTTATGGAAGCAAGTATCAAAAATTGAATCTAAATAGTTAGCTTTGTTATTACAATATCGAAACCGAAAACCGAAAATAGACCTTTCAAATTAATACAATTAGAACACACTTTTCTTCATAATGATGATCAATATTGAACACGGAACCCTAGATACATTACACCAAAATTTAAATCAAAAGTTGAAGGGTAGATTTAAAAAAAACGGATATGAATACAATTCAATCATATTAAAAAACAAATTATCTCTTTTGGTCGAAAGTTTTCAATTTGGAAATGGATTTAATTTTACCTCTATAATTGGTGATATCCAAAGTCCACTTGAATTGGAAATAAATGAAGACAACGTCAATTATTTACGTTTTTTTATCGTTAAAAGTGGAAAGCTCATCCACACGCTTTCGCCCAGTATTCGTTATCGTTTGAACAGTAGTTTTTCCTCTATGGTGGGTATTAAAGGCAAGAATAATCAAAAGCTGACATTTCCCGTTCAAAACAACATTGAATTATTTTTTTTGCAAGTGGATACTAAAAAATATGCCATTGATTTAAAAAGTGATTTTTTCGAGACCTCAAAAGATGTAAAAGTACAGCGTGAAAAGAATGAAATTGAGGATTATTTTATTTTTCAAAGTAATTATAGTTATACCATTTCTGAGACGATTTCTGAAATTATCAACACCACCAAAACAGGTATTACAAAACGATTTTTTTTAGAATCTAAAGCCTTGGAGCTTTTATGGCTTCACACCGAACAATATAACCATGAAAGAAAATTTGGGTATGATGACCATGATTTTAAAAAGATTGATTTAGAATTATTAAAAAGAGCTAAAGAATTCATTCATGTTCACTACAATCAAGAAATAACCTTAGGCTTGTTGGCCAAAGAAGTAGGCACTAACGAAACCAAAATCAAACAAGGCTTTAAAAAAATATACGGTAAAACCTTCTCAGAAATTTTACGTCACGAACGCCTCAACAAAGCTAAACTACTACTTGAAGATGGCGAATTGAATATCAAAGAAACTGCTCTTTTGTGTGGATATAAAAGTACGTCAATGTTCACTGTTAGGTTTAAAGAACGCTTTGGAACCACCCCAAGTAACTTCAAATCTTCTCAATCGGATGTTTTTGTATCTCAATCAGAAGTGCTTTAGCCATCTTTATTGCATTTCTTTGTTTCTTATTGTATTTTTACAATAATATGAAAATATAATAAGATGAAAACTACAAAATTTGTGCTTTTTTTTGCCCTTTCTATGCTTATAACTTCCTGTGCTAACACAGCCAAATTCCCTGTTTCAGGTAGCGTTCCTGCTGCTGATATCACTGCTCAAAAGAAACAAGACAAAAATAACAACTTTACCATTGAAGTGACTGCTAAAAACTTAGCAGATGCCCAGCGATTAAACCCACCCAGAAACAACTATAGTGTTTGGATTGTGACCGAAGACGGGATTACCAAGAATATTGGCCAGCTATCCAACAGAAATGCCAGAACGGCCGTATTGAAAGCGGTAACTCCTTTTAATTTTAGGGAAATCTTCGTTACTGCCGAAAATCAAGGCGATTTGACCTTTCCATCGGGTACCGAAATTTCAAGAACGAGATTTAAAAAATAAAATAGTATGAGATTGATCAAATCATTTTTTCTGTTTATTCTCATTCTGGTCGCTGTGATTTTTATAACACAGAATTTAGAGACTGTCAAACTGTCTTTTTTGAAATGGAGCATTGAACTTCCCCTGTCTGTTGCGAGTGCTACCCTATTTTTTTTGGGTGGAATATCAGGCGGTTTAGTTCTCTCGTTACTGAAAAAGCTAACATGGGAGGAATCCACCATAGATAATTAAAACAACACATTTTTCAAAATACCATTCAATGAACGAACACGATACTACCACCAACACACCAGCAGAACCTTCTGGAAAAGATCGATTTATCAATTTTATCATGAAGCATAAACTCTCAGTGTTTTTGTTTTTGTGTTTGGTGGTTGTGTTCAGTTGGTTGACCATTAAAAACAGCTCACAACAAAAACAATTTCAACGCGATAAGTCGGAATTGATTACCTTGTATAAATACAGAGTAGATAGTTTAAAAGTAGAACATTTAAAATTTGCAACAGAAGTTTTTTCATGGTCAGTGAGAAGTGAGTTAATGAGAGACAACACTGAAAACCTTAATCAACTTTTGACTGTTTTTGTGCAGCAATCTGGAGCAGATTTGGTTCAGATTGTTCACCCCACCTCCAACTTGGTTCTTATTTCATCAGATAAAAAATTTGAGGGAAGTGAAAGTACTGAATCTGACCTTGCCAATTTGACCCAAACCAGAATAACCAACCAAGAGCAAACAATAAAAATAGTAACTCCCGTTATGGGTTTTAATGATAAAATTGGGGTTCTACTTGTGGAGTCCCAAAGCAATCCATAATCCTACTATTATCAAGATTGGGTGCCTAGGGCAACGCTTAACCCATAACATACTACTCAAAATATCCACCGGAATGATTTAGGTAATCATCGTTCCAGTTCATAGCTTTTTTTATAAAAGCTTCATTAACATTTTAAATAAAATACATTATGAAAAAAAACAAAATTTCTTTATTGCTATTCTTCCTTTCTATAGTTGCAGCCGCCCAAGAGCGTGTGGTTAAAATAGACTTTGAATCGGGTACGTTTATCAACAATCCGAAAATACCTTATGAAGAACCCTTTGGTATCATTGGTGAAGTGGGAAAGGAAGTTTCTTATGTGAAAGTCAATGTTAAACCAGAAGG
>JBKBOP010000166.1:0-3487 GCA_046293575.1 Flavobacterium sp.
ATAGCCTAAATAAACGGCTGTATTGCCCAAATTATTGGTTATAAATAAGGCTGGTGCATCACTCAAATATACTATGCTAAAGTTGAAGGGATTAACCTGTTCATAATTCCCATTATTTAAAAAAATCCCATCAAAATATAAAGATTCAAAACTGGACCAAGGAGAAAAAATCAGCGTTGCTGCACCATAATTAAAAAAAAATGAAGGTTCGTTTGCGTGAAAATTTATATTGAAATACAATGAATTACCCCCATAATTCAGGCTAGTTATCATATCTGAATTAAAACCTGAACTGCTTTCCGAGTTCAAGGAAATATTTTGAAGTCCTGTAGGATCTGTGGGTAAATTCATAGTCTCACCATCAATTATAATATAAGACAAATACCAACCATACTGTAACATTTCATTCATATATGACGATTGAGCATTGATATTAACATTCAATGCAAATAACAGGGGGAGCAGTATTTTGAATTTCATAACAATTTAGATTTTAGCTGAATTATTACATTTATAATGTGTCCTAAAGATAATCATTTAATTGATTTCCAACGTAAATTTCTTATGGGTATCGGTAAAATTATCCTGAAAATAAAAGTTTTGTACCAAGTACATCACATCATAATACTATCTTTTGTATCAATTTGTTTGAAATTATTTTATACATTTGTTGTATTGTAATACATGATATGTATAAAAAATGATTTATAGAGACATAACAAACTTATTGAAAATCTATGCACAATCTTTTCGATCAGTGCTCATTGTTGGACCAAGACAATCCGGTAAAACAACGCTGGCAAGGCATACATTTCCGGAAAAACCTTATGTGTCATTGGAAAATCCAGATGAATGTGAATTGGCGTTTCAAGATCCTCGTGCTTTTCTAAATCGGTTTCCCAAGGGTGCTATTTTGGATGAAGTGCAACGTGCTCCATTACTTTTGAACTATTTACAGGAACTTTTGGATAACACTGAAGATGATGGTTTATTCATTTTAACAGGAAGCAATAATATTCTTTTAGAGGAGCATATCACACAAACCCTAGCAGGACGAATTGGTATTCTTGACTTGTTTCCATTGAGCTACCATGAGATATACCATCAAATGTCTTCCTCAGAAACAATGGATTTTATATTGAATGGTTTTTATCCTGAAGTAATCTCCAAAAAAAGAAATCCAACTTTGTGGTATGCATCTTATATTCGTACCTATGTTGAACGTGATGTAAGGCAAATAAAACAAATTGAAGATGTGTTGCTTTTTCAAAAACTTCTTCGTTTGTGTGCCGGAAGAATAGGTCAGCAATTGAATATTGCGGCATTAAGCATTGCTTGTGGGATTAATGTACGGACAGCTCAATCATGGATTTCTATTCTTGAAAGCACTTATATTATTCGTTTATTACAACCCTATCACGAAAATTACAACAAACGGATTGTCAAATCACCAAAACTTTACTTTTGTGATACCGGTTTAGTATGTGCTCTTTTGAATATCAAAACGAGCAATGAATTGCAGCTTTCTCATTTTCGCGGAGCTCTTGTGGAAAATTTTATCATTATGGAATTTATTAAAAACAGTTTGAATTTTCAATCCGGTGGAGAATTCTTTTACTGGCGTGATAATAATGGGGTCGAAATTGATTTGTTGCGACAACAGGGTTCAGAGTTATTGCCGATTGAAATCAAGTCAGCACAAACCTACACTAAAGAATTTTCATCCAATCTTAAAAAATTTATGTCTTATTCCAATCTAGGTACTGGACTTGTTATCTATGACGGTTCTCAAGAATTTCATGGTTCTAATGGAGTAAATGTCATAAATTGGAGGAATGTGTTAATCAAGAATCAGTAAAAATTAAATGCTACATAATTCAATACCCAAAAAAGAACCCGGCTATCATGAATATTCTTTTAAAAGATGTTATTCGAATATCAGTCACTCATAAACCCAACGTAAATTTCTTATGGCTATCAGCAAAACCTTCCCGAAGATAAAAGTCATGGGCCTTGCCTCGTTGGAGTCCGGAGGTGACTTCCAGCTGGAGCCAGTTTTTCTGTTTTGCGATAGATTTTAATCTGTCAATCAGAGCTTTTCCAACCCCTTGGCTGCGGTAGTCGGGTTCCACATACATTTCCTGAATCTCACCCACTGGTCCGCCGTGGTGAATTAATAATTGCACCATACAACTCAAATAGCCCACGGGAGTTTGGTTAACTTCTGCCAGCAAAAATACGTGTTCGCTATTCGATAGATTTTTTAAAAAAATATCTTGTTGTGTGTTTTTATCGAAGGTTGTATGTTCCAGGGCATTGATAAAAAGATATACCGTTTCAAAATCGGATGCAATGACCTGCCTGATGTGAATCAAGTTGGGATCCATGCTTAAAAGTGTTCAAATACCCCCAATCCAAAAAGTGCAAAGTCATATTTTACAGGATCTAAAGGATCTAATTTTCGAAGTGATTCATCCAATATTTTCAAGGCTTTGGCATCGTTTTGTTTTCTGGGTAATAATCCAAGTTTTCGAGCCACATTCCCACTGTGAACGTCAAGTGGACAAGACAATTGAGAAGGGGTGAGGGATTTCCACAATCCAAAATCTACTCCAGCTGTGTCATTTCGCACCATCCATCTTAAAAACATATTGATGCGTTTGGCAGCAGAGTTCTGCAAGGGATCCGAGATGTGTTTGGTTGTTCTGCTTCTGGGATGGTTTTCGAAAAAAAGCTTTTTTAACTGACTAATCGCTGGTTGAAGTGTTTTTGGCTCTTGGTAGTTATTAAAAATGGATTCTAAACCCGAATGATTTGCATAGATATTTTTGAGTGACTGAACAAAACATTTTAAATCCTCGCCATTAAATGTGCGATGTACAAAAGTGGTTGCTTTTTTAAGGTCGTCTTGGGAGTGATGCATCACAAAATCATAAGGACTATTGCCCATGAAGTCCATTAGTCTATTTGCATTATTGATTATCATTTTCCGATTTCCCCAAGAAATAGTGGCGGTAAGAAAAGCAGCAATCTCAATATCTTCTTTTTTAGAAAACCGGTGAGGGATTTGAATTGGGTCTGAATCAATGAAATCTAATCGATTGTATTGAATTACTTTACGATCTAAAAAATCTTTTAGGTCTAAAAAAGGTTCATTTTGTAATACATGATTTTTATCCAACAATACTTCCATCTTTCATAACTAGTTTTCGATCGGCCATATCGGCCAATTCTTCATTATGGGTAACAATCACAAAGGTTTGATTGAGTTCCTCTCTGAGCTTAAAAAATAATTCATGTAAATTTTCAGCAGATTGAGTATCGAGATTTCCTGACGGTTCATCAGCAAAGATAACTACTGGATTGTTTATTAAAGCTCTCGCTACAGCAACTCTTTGTTGTTCTCCTCCAGAAAGTTCAGAGGGTTTGTGATGGATACGGTGCGATAATCCAAGGTAATTCAACAATCTAATGGCTTCTTGTTCTG
>JBKBOP010000167.1:0-3430 GCA_046293575.1 Flavobacterium sp.
GAATTGAATGTGAAAGAACAAGTATACGACCTTGCAAAAACATCCATTGTTCAATCTGCATGGAAATCAAATCAAGAATTATCGATTCACGGTTGGGTGTACGGATTAAATTCAGGATATGTTACAGATCTTGGTGTAAATTTTGAATCTAATGAAGACCTTGAAAAAGTATATCAATTGAAATTTTAAAAACTTCACAAATTTAAAATCAATCCAAATGGATAATGATATTATTCATTTGGGTTTTTTATTTTAAATTTTCATTAAATGCGGATGGTAATAACTGTGGAATAAATTTCACAAGTAAGGGAAGAAGTATGCTACCTCCTGGTAAAAGAAAAATAGTAAGTGCCGGAATGCTTTTACATAGATCCAATAGTTGTTTCTTCATTTTCTTTTTCTCTGAACCAGTAAGTTCTCTCTGTGTTGCATGAGTCAATAAAACCATCAACTCTTTGCTTTCAACCAATTCTTTTATGATTCGCTTTTTATTTCTGGAGACCAAAGTAATCACTTGAATACTTGTTTGATCATAAAAAGTTTTAACTGGATTTGAAGCGTTGAAATAAGGAATGCTTTTTTGGTTTTTTAGTATGAAATTTTCAACAGTGGATAGAGATTCCTGAATTTCAATTTCTTCTAATTTTAAACTTTTACCAAGCATTTGAATAAAATAATATTCTTTATTCTCTACAATTTTATCACTCCAGATAGCCATACAAGCAATATCCATCAGATATATTTTTTCAGTTGAATCTAAAATATTTTCAGAAAGTAGTTCGATTAAATATTGTTCAGTAAATGTTTCTAACCTACTAAACCTTAGTGAAGATTCAAATAATTTTAGAAGAGCATCATCATGATCACTTTTTATAGATTTTGAAGATAAAGAGGACCAAACCACAGAGGTGATTTTCTCTTCCAAGTGAATCATGTACTTGATATTTTCAGTTCCTCCTTTGAGAAATCTCCTGTAGGCAAGAACATCTAAAAATAAAAGAGCATTCGTTATAAGATTTGAAAAATTTTTAGAAACAAGATTCAAATTTGTTTTGACCCTGTTGTCAATTTTTTTCTCAAGTTTAAGAAAATTTGAATCAGAAGGCAAAATCTTTTTAAACCAATTAAATGATTCCGGTTGAATTTCGTTGTAAAAATCTATTATTGAAACTAAAAAAATAGTACTGTCATTTGATTTTGTTTCGATTTTAAAAGTTTTAAAAAGTGCATTTAAAAGGGCTAGTTTTGTTTTCTCATCTTCAAGCCAACCAATCATTTGAACTTTGGGAGAGGTTTCAACACCTGTAATGAATCCATAAACAAACCCAAATTCCCTCAGTTTTTTGTACAATTCATCATGAGACATATAACTCATTTCCGAATAGCTATAATCAGATAGAAAAAGTTTTACCCAGCCTTGAACAGATGGATTCATATGAATTAAATTGCTATTTAAAATAGGAGAAACTAGTGTCAGGCTTTATTTTCAACAAACTTTCATAGATTAATTTAATGACGTTTTCAACATCTTCTTTGTGCACCATTTCAACAGTTGTGTGCATGTATCTTAAGGGAAGGGAAATCAAGGCAGAAGCAACACCACCATTGCTGTATGCAAAAGCATCAGTGTCTGTTCCAGTAATTCTTGATGAAGCCAAACGCTGAAAAGGTATTTTTTTACTTTCTGCTACTTCAATCAGTAACTCTCTCAAGTTATTTTGAACCGCAGGTGCATAGGTTATAACAGGGCCTTTCCCAATTTGAACTTCACCTTCAATTTTTTTCTCAATCATGGGTGTAGTGGTATCGTGACACACATCTGTGACTATAGCAATATTGGGTTGAATGGTTTTAGTAATCATTTCAGCTCCTCTTAGTCCCACTTCTTCTTGAACAGAATTGGTGATATACAGTCCAAAAGGAAGTTTCTTTTTGTTTTCATGAAGTAATCTTGCCACTTCAGCAATCATAAACCCTCCCATTCTATTGTCAATCGCCCTACAAACAAATTTATTTTCATTCAATGTCATAAATTCATCGGGATAGGTAATAACACAGCCCACATGAACCCCCATTTTTTCAACTTCATCTTTACTACTACATCCAATATCTATAAATAAATTATCAATTCGCGTTGTTTCTTCTTTTCCTCTGTTTCGTGTATGGATGGCTGGCCAACCAAAAACTCCCTTTACAATTCCTTTTTTAGTATGAATATGTACTCTTTTTGAGGGTGCAATTTGATGATCAGAGCCCCCGTTTCTAATTACATAGATAAAACCATTATCTGTTATGTAGTTCACATACCAAGATATTTCATCAGAATGGCCTTCAATAACAACCCTAAATGGAGCTTCTGGATTAATGACGCCAACAGCTGTTCCATAAATGTCTGTAATAAATTCATCAACATAAGGTTTTAGATACTGCATCCACAGTTTTTGTCCCTCTGCTTCATGGCCGGTAGGAGAGGCATTATTCAAATATTGTTCTAAAAATTGTAAGGAAGATTTTTTTAGTATGGTTTTTGCTGACATAGATTTATTATTTTATGCGAAATTATAAATAAGATTGAATAACTACCGAATATTAAATACTTTTGACTTGAATTTAATTCTATGAAGCATTTTCATTACAATTTAGTAAAGAATTTTATGTTTTGCATGGCTTTTGGTTTTTTTAATCTCAACAGTGCTCAAGAAATTCTGCCCGAAAATACACAGAAAGTCCCCAAAGATTCCACTTTGATATACTATTTAATTGGTAATGATACGATTTTAAGAACCACTCTTGAACTAGATGAAGTAGTAGTGTCTGCAAAAGCTAGAGAAAAAGCAGAAGAAGACAGAAAACGTTTTTTGATTTTACAACGCAGGGTTTTAAAAGTATACCCCTATGCTAAATCCGGAGCGGAAAATTTGCAGATGTTGCAAAGGAACATGGATAAACTTAAGACAGACCGAGAAAAGAAGAAGTATTTCAAAATTGTTGAAAATTACTTAGAAAAAGAATTTGAGGCACAACTTAAGAAGCTTTCAAGAAAAGAAGGTCAAATATTAATCAAACTTATTTATCGGCAAACGGGCAGTACTTCTTTTGAACTTATAAAGGAACTAAAAAGTGGATGGAAAGCTTTTTGGTCTAATAATACAGCCAAATTATTCGACCTTGATTTAAAAGCTGAATATAAACCCTTTGATATAACAGAAGATTTTCTGATTGAAAGTATATTGATTAAAGCTTTCTCTGAAGGAAGATTGGATAGTCAACCCTCTGCAAAACCAATTGACTATGGATTACTCTCAAAAACTTGGAAGGATAGAGTGGAGGAACAAAAACAAAAAGCAAAAAACTAATTTCACACTGAGTTTATTTTGTTAACAACTCTTATTGAAAAAGTTTGTGATGAGATTAAAATAGTTTGTAATTT
>JBKBOP010000168.1:0-3417 GCA_046293575.1 Flavobacterium sp.
CAACTCTTGCCGCTTGGAAAATGGCCACAAGAAACAGAAGCGTTCAAAAAGGATTGATTTTTCATTCTGACAGAGGAGTTCAATATGCAAACAAAAAATTTGCAAATACAATTGAATCTTATGAGGTAATTAGAAGCATGAGTAGAAAAGGAAACTGCTGGGATAATGCAGTAGCTGAGAGCTTCTTTAAATCATTAAAGACCGAATTAATTTATGGCAACAAACTCATAACGAAACAACAAATGGAACTGGAAATTTTCGAATACATAGAAATCTGGTACAACAAAAAAAGACGCCACGGTGCATTGAATTACAAAACAATAGAAGAATTTAATAATCAAAACAACATTTACAAAAATGTCGCTTAACTTAAACTGTAATTTTTATTTGCATATCCAGTCCTTTTGAAGATTATCAACTGAGCTTAATTCTACTTGGATATGTCGTGGTCACAACTCCATTTGGCTACCTCATTGGATTGCTCACCAAACGCTTTCAAAATCAAACCAACAATGAAACCAAAACCGATAAAAATGGTTTATTAATTGGTATCTTTGAAAGACTCATTATTTTTTCATTTATGCTGGTTGGAGAATATGCAGCCATTGGGTTTTTAATTACCGGGAAAAGCATCATCAGGTTTTCAACAAAAAATGAAGATATTAAAAGTGAGTATGTGTTATTAGGAACGTTTATGAGTTATGCATTCACAATCATGTTAGGAATACTAATTAAATCATTATGGTAAACAGTACAAATCAATTTGTAAAAACTCAAAAAATAAAATTCAAACACATCGACTACGCCGGTATCGTCTTTTATCCACGATTTTTGGAAATGCTCAATGATTTAGTAGAAGATTGGTTTGAAGAAGCACTCGACCGACCTTTTTCCAAAATGCATGAAAGTAATGGCATTCCTACTGTTGATTTAAAAGTGCAATTCAGACATCCGGCTCGATTGGGAGAAGTGCTGACCAAAAAATTATGGGTAAAAGAATTAAAAAGTGCCTCGGTAGTGTGTGGATTTCAATATACAAACGAACAACAAAAGATCGTACTTGAAGGAGAGGTGACGCTGGTCAATGTCAAGATATCAGAAGATCGAAACCACATTAAGGCAGAATCATTTAATGAAGCAATGAAAGAAAAAATATCAAAATTCATTTTGGATTAGTATGGAGGATTTCAAGACCTATATGAGTTTTATTGATGCCGAAAGTTCTTTGGAACTCACAGAACTGCTCAAGAAAAATGGCATTGCTTATCAATTGCTGGACACCCAAGCTGATTTCGACCCTTCTATGGCATTTAACGAAGCAAATAAACCGTTTATGGTGCAAATCTTAGCTGAGGATTTTGATAAAGCCAATAGCTTAGTTCAAGAGCAATATTCACTGCATGATATGCATCAAAAACATTTTTTACATCAATTTACAAATGATGAGCTTATTGGGGTTTTAAAAAATGAAGAAGAATGGCACCCTATTGATGTGATTTTGGCCAAAGAGCTTTTAAAAAAACGAAACGTATCCTATTCCGATAGTGAAATAACCGCCTATCAAGAAGCCAAAAAAGCAAAAGGGTATCAACCTGAAAAATTACCTAAATATACCCTACCTATAGCCTATTTGATTTGTTTATTCGGAGGTTTACTCGGAGTGGCTATTGCCCTGTTTATCATCAGCAGTAAAAAGAAACTTCCCTCCGGGGAAAAGATTTTTAGCTATTCTACTCCCGATAGAAATCACGCCAAACTGATGCTCGTGTTGGCACTGGTGTATTCTTTTATATTTTTTAAGTACTTAATCTAACGACATGAACTTTCCAAAATTCAAAGCTGCCGCCGTTCAAACCTCCCCCGTTTTTTTAAACGTGGAGAAAACCATTGAAAAAGCCATTTCTTTAATCAAAGAAGCCCACTCCAACGGAGCTCAATTAATTGCTTTTCCGGAAGTATTTGTGGCCGGATATCCTTACTGGAACTGGATTATGACACCCATTCAAGGTAGCAAATGGTACGAACAATTATATAAAAATTCCGTAGCCTTAACGGATGAGTCTTTGAAGCCTTTATTCCATGCAGCTAAAGAGTTTAATATGCATGTGGTCATTGGAATTAACGAACGCGGTGATAGCTATGGCGAAATTTACAATACAAATCTCATCATCGACAACCACGGAACATTAATTGGAAAACACCGAAAATTAGTTCCCACTTGGGCAGAAAAACTAACCTGGTCAAGCGGCGATGGTTCTTCTTTAAAAGTATATAAAACGGAAATCGGACCCATTGGAACATTAGCTTGCGGCGAAAACACAAACACTTTGGCTCGGTTTACGTTATTATCACAAGGTGAATTGATTCACATTGCCAATTATATTTCACTTCCTGTTGCTCCACCCGATTACAACATGGCGGAGGCAATTAAAATCCGTGCCGCTGCTCATTCCTTTGAAGGAAAGTTATTTACCGTAGTTTCGTGTTCTACGATTTCTAAAGAAATTATGGATGTTTTAAAACCAGACGTTCCGAATATTGAAGAACTACTGACTCGTAAAAGTTCTGCTTTCTCCGGAATTATCGGTCCAAACGGAGCAGTTGTGGGTGAACCTTTAATCGATGACGAAGGAATTGTGTATGCTGACATCGACTTAGAAAAATGCATTCAACCCAAACAGATGCATGATATTCTTGGTCATTATAATCGTTTTGATATTTTTCATTTACGGGTAAACACCGCTCCGACCCGAAAAATAACATTTATAGATAATCATGATGATTTTAACAAAAATTAATAAAAAAACAGTACATTTATGAGCCACAAATTTTTACCATAAAGAATTTTAAGAAAAAAGAATTAAAATTACTTGAATGTAGGTTGTTTTTTATGGAGAAAATTAAAATTCTTATCGTTGAAGATGAAATGATTATTGGTGCTAATATTGCACTTCAACTAACTACACTTGGATATGACGTTCTTGGTTATATACCTAGAGCTGAAGAAGCACTAATTCAAATTCGACAAACCAAACCAGATATACTGTTACTTGATATCAATTTGAAAGGAAACATTGATGGAATTGAATTAGCCCAACTTATCTTAAATGAAATTAAAATACCCATTATTTATTTAACGGCTAATGCTGATGAAGCTCATTTTAACAGAGCAAAAACAACAAATCCGTACGCATTTATCTCAAAACCTTTCAAGAAGCTCGATCTACAGCACGCTATAGAATTAGCATTACATCGAATTAAGGAAGAGAAAAAAATTGAAGATAATGATTTGGAATCTTTTGTGATGAGTGATTCTATTTTTATCAGAAATCATGATAAAATGATTAAAATCTTAATCAAAGACATACTATACATTGAAGCAGAACGCAATTATTGTAAAATTCATTGCAAAGATAA
>JBKBOP010000169.1:0-3292 GCA_046293575.1 Flavobacterium sp.
CCTTCCGGGTTGCAGATTAAAAAGACTCATGATTTCTTCTCCCGAAATGGGAGGTTGAAAGTTCCGCACCTTGTCCCGTTCTTCTACTTCTACAATCTTTTTGCGAACAATTTCGAAATTCTGATGGTACTTTTTAAATTTTTTAGGGTTCTTGGTGGTGATGTCAGCTTCACACAAGGTCATTAAATCTTCAATGTCTTCTCCGGCATCAAAAAGTAGTCTTCTCACAGCAGAGTCGGTGACTTCTTCCTGAGATAAGACGATGGGTCGGGAGCTTAGCATCACCATTTTGGCTACATACTTCAATTTGTGGTTGAGGGGCATATGCAGTCTTTGGAAAATTCTCTTCACCATTTTCCCTCCTAAAAATTCGTGTCCGTGAAACGTCCACCCTTGTTTGGGGAGGAACTTTTTGGTGGGAGCTTTTCCAATATCATGGAGTAGTGCTGCCCATCGAAGCCAAACGTCGTCTGTGTTTTTCGAGATGTTGTCTACCACTTCAAGTGTATGGTAGAAGTTATTTTTATGGGTCTGTCCTTCTATTTCTTCTACTTGATTCAGAGCGGTTAATTCGGGAAGAATATATTCTAACAAACCGGTGGTATATAAAAGAATGAAGCCCACAGAAGGGGTGGGGGTGGACAGTATTTTGTGAAGTTCTTCGACGATGCGTTCGCCAGAGATGATTTCAATGCGGTCTTTGTTTTTGGTGATAGATTCCAGAGAGTTTTTTTCTATTTCAAATCCCAATTGCGTTGCAAAGCGTATGGCTCGCATCATCCGAAGCGGGTCGTCTGAATAAGTGATATCTGGATCAAGTGGGGTTCTAATGATTTTATGTTCCAAGTCTTGAATGCCTCCAAATGGGTCTACTAATTTCCCGAAGTTTTCACCGCTGAGTCCAATAGCAAGAGCGTTGATGGTGAAGTCTCTACGGTTTTGATCGTCTTCAAGGGTGCCGTCTTCCACAATGGGTTTTCTGCTGTCGCGTTGGTAAGATTCTCTTCTGGCACCTACGAATTCTACTTCAAGGTCTTCAAATTTTAGCATGGCAGTACCGAAGTTTTTAAAGACTTGCACTTTGGGTTTTCCCGGAAGCAGTTCTGAGACTTTTAGGGCTAGTTCGATACCACTTCCCACAGCCACGATGTCGATGTCTTTTTTGTGGTCACGATGGAGGATGAGGTCTCTGACATAGCCACCAATGACATAACTTTCAAGGCCAAGTTGGTTGGAAGCTTGAGTGATGGTTTTGAAGATGGGATTATTGAGAATGCTTTTTATTGACACGAATTCATTTTTTAAAATTTTATATGAATGTTTTATGTTAGCCACGAATTCACGAATGTTATTTTTAATTATAGTCGAATAAAATAAATTTTAAACGAATCTGCTTAAACCTAATTTTTTTAATTTAACAACTATTATATGTTAAATAATTATTCTTTTGTATTCTAATGAATCCAAACTGAAATTTACTAAAATAGCGAGTTTATTGTTTGAAACTTTTAAATAGTTGATGCATTGAGCTGTGAACTCATTTGTTAACTGTTTAGATGATTTTATTTCTAAAATAATTTTATCATATACTATAAAATCGGCATAAAATTTATGTTTTAAAATGATGCCTTTGTAATTGACAGCATATTCTTTTTCTCTTTCAAAGGGTATTAATGAATTCTTGAATTCATATTCGAGGGCATCTTTATAGACAATTTCTGAGAAGCCTTTCCCTAAGTTATTGTGAACATCAAATAAAATCCCCATTATTTTATAACTTTCTTCTTTGTAGAGTATTTCGCCCATAATATTCGTGAATTCGTGGCCTTGCTTATTTTCTAATAATTTTCACCTGACTATCCAGCGTGAGTTTGATGATAGTGGAGGGTTTGTCGCATTTTGTATCGCGGTGCAAATTTACCACATAATCTACACCTTTGATGATTTCTGGGTTGATTTCCTTAAAGGAAAGTGGTGTCATATCACCTGAAACATTGGCTGAAGTGGAAACTAATGGTTTTTTCATGCGTTCGATGAGTTTAAAGCAAAACGGTTCTTTCACCCAACGCACGCCCAAGGAGTTGTCTTCAGCAATGAGATTGGCCGCAACGTTTTTGGGTTGGTCCAAGATAAGCGTTGTTGGTTTTTCTGTAAACTCCCAAAGTTGCCAAGCAGTTTCGGGGATGTCTTTAAAAAGGTTGTAAAGGATACGTTCGCCATTCACCAAGACAATCATACTTTTGGATTCTACTCGTTTTTTAAGAGCATAAATTTTCTGAACTGCTTCTGGATTCGTAGCATCACAACCTATTCCCCAGACGGTATCTGTGGGATAAAGAATGATGCCACCTTGTTGAATGATGTCATATGCTTTGGCTACTTCTGCTGCTATTTCACTCATTATTTTTCGTCTAGATTAGTACTGTTATGTTTTGCGTTTTGAACTTTTCAGCAAAAATAACGCAATTATTTGAACCCGTAATTGGATATATATACCTTTGCCTTTTAAATCTACCTATGAATTTTATCATACACCCAAATCTGAAGGCTAAGTTTTATGATTTGAAAAGTATTGTTCTCAATTTTGAAAACACGGGAGAGGTATTTGGAGACGGTAAAAGAAACACCATAAAGGTTATTGATTGGGATAACAAAAAGATAAATATCAAGTCTTTTAAAAAGCCACATCTATTAAACGCTATTGTGTACAGGTTTTTTAGAAAATCAAAAGCAAGAAGGTCGTTTGAACATGCGGTAAAACTTTTGCAATTAGATATTGGGACTCCTACACCCTATGCTTATATGGAAAATTACTCTTGGTTTGGAGGGCTCTCCAATAGCTATTATGTGAGCCAACATTTAGAATGTGATTTTACCATTAGGGAAGTATTGAAGTCTGAAGATTTTCCTGACGGCCATAAAATTTTAAAAAAATTCACTCAATTTACCCATCAACTTCATGAATCTGGTGTTCTTTTTTTGGATCACTCGCCAGGCAATACACTGGTTAAAAAATCAGCATCGGGAAAATATTCCTTTTACATTGTTGATTTGAATAGGATGCAATTCAAAACCTTGACCTTTGAGGAACGGATTAGAAATTTTTCTAGACTTACATCCGATAAGGTCATGATAGAAAAGTTAAGCATCTTTTATGCTCCTTTGCTAAATGAATCAACAGAAAAAGTTTTTGAATTGATGTGGAAGTATACACAAGAATTTCAGTCAGGATTTCAAAGGAAAAAAGCCTTAAAAAAACGATTCAAAATTTCAAAATAGCACGACCACAAGT
>JBKBOP010000170.1:0-3208 GCA_046293575.1 Flavobacterium sp.
ACTTCCTTTTTGATAATCGTATTTGCTTCCCAAAACTATTCTGATTTGTTCTGAGGTGTTCACGTTTAACTCAGAATCGTGTTCGTTAACGTTATCACAGGATTGGTCGTAATTGTTTTTTAATCGATCATAAAACAAACTAAAGTCTAAACGCAACTTTTCTTTGGGTGTCCAGCTTATTTTGGAATTAGAATTTATTGCAGAAAAAGGGTCCGGACTAAAGTTCTCTCCTTGTGCTTGAGAAATCCCATTGGTTTCTTGAGAATTCAATGCGGTTTGAAATTGAATCTTTTCTTCATTGTGCTGAAAAGAAACTCCCTGATTGAATGACCTCCACGCAGCCCTGAAATTATTAGAAGTGTTGTTGGTACCTCCCATGATAAAAGCCTGAGCATGGGTGCCGGCAGTTTGATTTTTTTTCAAGGTGATGTTGATAACCCCAGTGGCCGCTCCCGTTCCATACAACGTGGAGGCTGCTCCTTTCATAATTTCAATACGTTCTACCTGTGCCGCAGGTAACAATCTCAAATCATACTCTAGATTGATACCAGAGGCATCAGTCACTGGCACTCCATCAATCATAATGAGGGTTTGACGGCTTCTTCCACCTCGCAAGTACACCCCAAGATTTTTTCCTGGCGTACTATGGTTACCGTTGATTTCAACTCCAGCAACCCGACTTAATAGCTGAGCCACCGATTGTCCGGCATTCACCTGAAGTTCTTCCTGTGAAATGGTTTCAATGATTTTTCCCGATTTTTCTTTGGAACGAGAAAATTTAGTGTCTGAGACGACCACCTCTTTTAAAGATAAGGTGTCTGTGGTTTGTGCTTGTAACATACCCGTTACAAACACTACGCATGCAGTGATGCGAATGAAATTTTTGTTCATTCTTTAAAATTAAAAATACCGAAATGTCGGGGAAAAGTATAGATGACCCATACCCAAACCTTTTTTCCCGAAAGTTTGTTACTACGTGCATGAGGCAGGTCTCCTGGCTCGCCTTCCTGTTGAAAAACCTTCCCATTCGCCGCAACGAACAGTGGTATTGTAGTATTTCAACAAGTCCGAATTTTGGTTCGGACGGCTTACAGTTGCGGGTACAGCTCAGGCTTACTATTGCTAGATACCTGATTCCCTTTTAAGAAAGCTATATGGATGTATAACTTCCACCAACATACGATTGCGAATGTAAAGCGATTATTTGATTCTCCAAAATAAATCTGGACGAACGCTAAAAAAATATTGAATTGATGAAGGTGGTAAGGAGCTTGATCCCGCTGTTCGCTTATACTCCTCGGTCAAAAAACAGTTTTTCTAAGGTCTTCGGTGGCTCCCAAAGGGTCGCCCCCTCTCAACCAAGAAAAACAAGTTTTCTGCCTTGTGGGGTACCGCTACCATCGGGGCTAGGAGATGACTTATATCAAAATATTAGGGTTGCAAGGGGCTACCATATAAATCAAATTCGGTGGCTTCGGTAATGGAAACCTCCACAAAATCGCCAGTTTTGACATAGTAGGTTGAAGCGTCAATGAGTACTTCATTATCCACATCCGGACTGTCAAATTCAGTTCTTCCCACAAAATGAGCTCCTTCTTTGCGATCAATAATGCATCTGAAGGTTTTTCCAATTTTCTCCTGATTTAGTTCCCATGAAATTTGCGATTGAATTTCCATGATTTCATTTGCACGTTGTTGTTTCACTTCTGCGGGGACATCGTCTTCCAGATTATAAGCATGGGTATTTTCCTCGTGAGAATAGGTAAAGCATCCCAAACGTTCAAACCTCATGTCTTGGACCCAGTTTTTTAAAATTTGGTAGTCCTCTTCTGTTTCACCGGGGTAACCCACAATTAAGGTAGTTCTGATGGTCATTTCGGGTACGGCTTTACGGAAGTCTTTTAAGAGTTGGGTGGTTTTTTCATAGGTAGTTCCACGACGCATTGATTTCAAAACACTATCAGATATGTGTTGCAATGGAATATCTATGTAGTTGCAGATTTTGGGTTCGCGTTTCATTACGTCCAAGACTTCCATTGGAAATCCGGTTGGGAAGGCATAATGCAGACGAATCCATTCGATACCATCCACTTTAACAAGGGCTTCAAGAAGTTCAGCCAAATTTCTTTTTTTGTAAATATCCAGCCCATAATAGGTTAAATCCTGAGCTATTAAAATCAATTCTTTGACTCCTTTTTTAGCAAGACCTTGGGCTTCTTTGACCAATTTTTCAATAGGTTGAGATACGTGTTTACCCCTCATAATCGGAATCGCACAAAAGCTACAAGGACGATCGCACCCCTCAGAAATTTTAAGATAAGCGTAGTTTTTTGGAGTTGTTGTGATACGTTCTCCTAATAATTCATGCTTATAATCGGCTCCTAAGACTTTTAAAAGCAATGGAAGTTCAGAGGTGCCAAAATATTGGTCTACATCGGGAATTTCCTTTTGAAGATCTGGTTTATAGCGTTCTGAAAGGCATCCGGTTACAAAAACTTTATCAACGATACCTTGTTCTTTTTTATCAACATATTCCAAAATGGTGTTGACAGATTCCTCTTTAGCATTATCGATAAACCCACAGGTATTAATCACCACAATGTTGCCTTCTTGTTCGTGCACAACATCTTTTCCGCTGGCTTTTAGTTGGCCCATGAGCACTTCACTATCGTAGACATTTTTAGAACAGCCGAGGGTGATGACGTTTATTTTATTCTTTTTAAGGGACTTAGTTCTCATAGTAAATACCCGTTTTTGGGAGTGCAAAATTAGTCAATAAATCAATGTAAATACAAAAACCACGCCGAAGCGTGGTCTGAATATCTTTTAATTCAATGTTAAAAGTTGAATAGCATGGTTAAAGAAATATTATTTTGAATGTTACTAATTCTCGCTGCACTGGTTAGTCCTTGCGAAAAGAAACCTTGATTAAAATCTCTTTGAGAGTTGGTATAAGCTAAATCTACTCGGGTTGTACCAAAGTCATAACCCACACCAGCAGAGTAGGAGGTAAGGCTTCCAATTACTAATCTGTCTCTGTATGGACTCTCTTCAAAGCGATATCCTCCTCTTAAACTCCATTCTTTAATTCTATATTCACCTCCAAGTCTAAACTCGCTTGTGGCTGTAAAAATGTTGCTCATTTGGTTATTTAAATCTGCATAATAAGAACCGCTTGACCTGAACTGGGTGTTGCTGTAATCTTTAT
>JBKBOP010000171.1:0-3199 GCA_046293575.1 Flavobacterium sp.
TAACTTTTATTTTAGACCTGTGATTAATTAAAACAATTAGTAAAAAACGGTCAACCTATTTTAGGGATTAACAATTTCTGAATTCTAATTTCTAATTTCTACCTTCCAAACCCTATCTTTGCCCCTTATTTCCACTCCATGAGATTACATCGTAATTTGGTTTATACTACCATTGATTCCCTGAATGCTATTTTTAACGACGGTGAATATGCCGATAAAGTCGTGGCACGTGCTTTAAAAAAAGACAAACGCTGGGGTAGTGCCGACCGCAAGTTTGTGGCCGAAACCATTTATGACATCGTTCGTTGGAAACGACTATATGCTGAAATTGCAGAAGTAAAAGAGCCTTATAGCCGTGAGGACTTATGGCGTTTGTTTGCTGTTTGGGCAGTCATGCGTGGCTACCCGATTCCCGACTGGCGTCAATTGGAGGGCACTCCACAACGCAAAATAAAAGGCCGTTTTGACGAATTATCAAAAATCAGAAAATACAGAGAATCCATACCCGATTGGATGGATGAACTAGGCGTGAAAGAATTGGGTGAAACCTTATGGACCAAAGAAGTAGCCGCACAAAACGAACCTGCCCAAGTAATTTTAAGAGTGAACACCCTTAAAACTACGAAACAGAAACTCAGAGCTACCCTCATGGATTTGGATATTGAAACGGACTATCTCAAAGACCAAACCGAGGCATTGGTTTTAAAAGAACGGGCCAACGTATTTATGACGGAAGCTTTTAAAGAAGGGCTGTTTGAAGTACAAGATGCCAGCTCCCAATTGGTGGCTCCCTTTCTTGAAGTGGAACCTGGTATGCGAGTAGTCGATGCTTGTGCGGGTGCAGGTGGAAAAACCTTGCATTTAGCCAATATCATGGAAAACAAAGGGCAGTTAATTGCTATGGATTTGTATGAAAGCAAACTCAAACAACTCAAAATCAGAGCGAAACGTAACGGCGTCTTCAATATTGAACCTAGAGTAATTGACTCTACCAAAGTGATTAAAAAACTGTATGAAAAAGCAGATCGGGTTTTGATTGATGCTCCTTGTAGCGGATTGGGTGTCTTAAAACGCAACCCGGATGCCAAGTGGAAACTGCAACCTGAGTTCATTGAAAACATTAAAAAGGTGCAAGCCGAAGTGCTAGAAAATTATTCCAAAATGGTGAAACCAGGTGGGAAATTAGTTTACGCTACTTGTTCGGTACTTCCTTCTGAAAATAAAGAACAGGTTAACCATTTCCTAACCACTGAGACTGGAAAAAACTTTACTTTTGTCAAAGAACAACAAATTATGGCCTCTGAAACTGGTTTTGATGGTTTCTACATGGCTTTATTGGAAAGAAAACTATAGATGAAAAACATTACGCTTTACGTTACCTTACTTTTTTGTGGATGTGTTTTTGCTCAACCACCCGCAGGTTATTATGATAATGCTCAAGGGTTTAGTGGCTATGCATTAAAATCTGCCTTATCGCAAATCATCACAACGAGTCATAACCCACAAGCCTACAGTACGCACTGGTCCTTTTTTGAAATTGCCGATGTATTACCTAATGGAAAAGTATGGGATATATATGCCAACTGTGAGTTTACCTTTGGGACACCCACCAACGGCGGAAATCAGGATGTCGGTACAGGAGGAAATACGGAATGTGAGTTTTTTAACCGCGAACATACCTTCCCTACCAGTTGGTTTGGCAACACCGAACCTTTGCGTTCAGACGTGGTACAAGTATTACCAGTAGATAAAAAAGTGAATAATGAGCGTGGTAATCTGCCCTATGCAATGGTGGGTGGAATAGCCTTTACAAGCACTAATGGTTCCAAACGCGGAACGAGTATCACACCCGGAGTTACCGGACAAGTGTTTGAAGTTATTGATGAATATAAAGGGGATATTGCCCGCATCTTTTTCTATATCGCTACCCGTTACGAAACTGATATTGCTGCATGGCAAACTTTCAATCCTGACGGGGATAAAATGCTTGACGGAAGTAGTCAACGTGTTTTTGAACAATGGGCTCTTGACTTATTATACCAGTGGCATTTGCAAGACCCAGTAAGTGACAAAGAAATCAATCGTAATAACCTGACCTACAACTATCAAAATAATCGTAATCCCTTTGTGGATAACCCTCAGTGGGTACAACAAATTTGGGGTAATTCTTTGTCTGTGACTCCTTCTGTTTTTAGTGAAATAACTGTATATCCAAATCCTTCCCGCGGAGCAGTAACAATTAGTGGAGTCGATAATGTTGATAATATTCAATTGATTAATGTGAATGGTCAGTTGATGATGCAACTTAAAAACCCGATTATATCTGAGCGGCAAATTGAATTGCAACAACTACCCTCAGGATTTTATCTATTGCGTTTACAACATGGTTCGGTTACTTCAACTCATAAGTTAGTGGTTCAGTAATTCATCTTTTGAAGTCGACTTTTTATATCTTCTGAATTCGTTATTTTTGTAAAAATTTCGAAAACACTAAATGCCCATACAAAATACTTTACGGAAAATCCTATTGTGGATTACACTTGTTCTTATAGTGGGTACTTTGGCTGGCTTGGCCTCTGGATTGTTTTTATACTCCTTAGAGGAAGCAATACTTTTCAGAGAAGAATTCCCAGTTATCATTGCTTTACTTCCACTAGGTGGTTTACTTATTGGATATATGTATTTTCGTTGGGGAGGAGTGGCCGTGAAAGGGAACAACCTCATCATTGAAGAATATGGCGAACCCAAAAAGAAAATTCCATTCAGAATGGCTCCAATGGTGCTAGTTGGTACTTTGATAACTCATTTGTTTGGTGGTTCAGCCGGTCGAGAAGGTACCGCAGTTCAAATGGGAGCAACACTAGCCGATCAGTGCACGTCTTGGTTTAAAATAAGTCCACAACAAAGAAAAACCTTGTTGATGATGGGAATGAGTGCCGGTTTTTCATCTTTATTTGGAACACCCTGGGCCGCATTTTTATTTTCTTTTGAGATTTTGCTCCACAAAAAAGTTCACTTCAAAAGTATCATTCCCGTTGTTTTAGCATCTTGGACAGCCTATTTTGTGGTAGAGCTTCTGCCAGTGCATCACACCATGTATTCCATTGCATCGATTCCGGCTATAAATTTTCAAAATATTGGCTATGCTTTACTTTCGGGTATTCCTTTTGGACTAGCTGCTGCTTTTTTTACTTTTTTA
>JBKBOP010000172.1:0-3064 GCA_046293575.1 Flavobacterium sp.
GAGAGCAGGATTCGAACCTGCGAAGGTTTCCCAACAGATTTACAGTCTGCCCTCGTTGGCCGCTTGAGTATCTCCCCGTGCCTTAATGAGGCTGCAAATATAGTATTGTTTTAAAACTATGGCAATGACCAGAGAACTATTTTTAAATAAAAATATAATCAATTGACTTGCAAAGTTTTCTTCACTCAAAATTATTGAAGTAACTCCTCAATTTTAGCTTTTAATTCTTCTCCTTTAAGATCGCGGGCCACAATAACACCATTTTGATCTAGTAAAAAGGTGGCTGGAATAGCTTCAACTCCAAACTGAGCTGCAATAGGATCATCCCACCACTTTAGGTTTGAAACTTGGGGCCAAGTCAAACGATCTGCTTTAATGGCTTGTTTCCAATCATCTGTTTTACCAGGACGGTCCAGAGACACTCCAAATATTTGAAATCCTCTTTGTGCATAGGTGTCATATAAAGAAACCATAAATGGATTTTCTTTTCTACAGGGTCCACACCAAGAAGCCCAAAAGTCAATAACGGTGACTTTTCCAAGGTTGTCATAGAGTGAAATTGCGTTACCATCAACACCAGGAGCTGAAAAATTTGGAGCTTTTTGACCCACTGCTACTTTACCACTCATGGCTTCAAGCTTTTCTTTTGCAGTTTTTCCTTGACGAGTGTTTTGTAGGCTTTCCGGCATTTTAATTAATAAATCTAGCAATTCCTTTGGGTCTTCGCCAGGATATCCAGTTAATTGACTTACAAACAAAACAGATAGAAATGAAGTAGGATGATCTATAACTTCTTTTTTGGCCACTTTTGCAAATTCGTCATTGAATTTGTTGTCTTCTGCCATCAAAGCTTCAATAGTTTCCATGTCTTGATTTTGTTGAGCTTCCATGTACTTATCCATGTTTGCCTGCTGAAATTCATTTCTTCTTTTGTTGATATCATCAGACACTTTTTTAAATTCAGCAAATCGGTCATTACTGTAAGTACCAGTGACTAAACTTCTGTTTAAACTGTCTTTGTAGGCAACAATATTGATCGTTCCGTGCTCTGCAATAAATTGAAGTTTTCCGGGAATACTGCTAACATGTATAAAGTAAAAATCAGGTTCATTGAAGCTGCTCTTTAACTCAAAGGCTCCTTTTTTTACTTGAACAGAATCAACAGGAATAAAGGCATTGTTTTCGTCCGACTTTTCAATGACAACATAAGTGCCGTCTTCAATACCTTCAAAAGTTCCTTTGATGAGGTATTCGTTGTCTTTAAGATTGTTGCAAGCGGCTAGTAGAAGAAGGGAGAATGAAAATAAAATTGTTTTTTTCATGAAATGATTAGTTTGTTTTTAATTTCTAAATAAGCGACAAAAGTATCAAAATTATGTTGTCGAGACTCTTATCAAAAAGGTAAAATTTAGTATACAGTATTTCATTTTCTAAAAACATTGATAAAACAAATAGTTTTATTGTAACAGATTTAAGAATTTGGACATTATCTTGGTCAAAATCAAATTGAAAAATTGAAGAGAAAAACAGTAAGCAATAATTTTTTATAAGTTCTAACTTGTTTCTGTTCAAAAAGTATTAGATTCTTTAAATTTACATAGAATTCAAAGGAAGGTTTGTATGGCAGATTTACACACACCCAAATTTATTCGTAAGGGCAAAAAAGATATTTATCATAAACTGATAAAAGAGGTGCATGCCAAAGTCCTTTCAAATACAAAAATTCAACGAAAAGCCATTTTCAAGGCCTTAACACTTTTACTATTGTATTGGAGTTTTTACGCCTTATTGCTTTTTTTTGGGAACCATACTGTTGCCTTATTTTCCCTTTACATTCTCATGGGTTGTACCATGATTATTTTATTTGTCAACTCTTTCCACGATGCTGCTCACAATGCTGTTTTTAAAACTCCAGAAGCCAATAGAAGGTTTGCTTATATCCTAGAATTCTTTGGCACAAGCAGCCACCTTTGGATTCAAAGACATATTTTGTTACATCATCCCTATCCTAATATTCCTCACTGGGATGCCGATATCAAACAAAGTAATCTAGTGCGACTTTTTCCAAATGTGAAATGGTATACATTTAACCGTTATCAACACATTTATGTTTGGTTATTGTATCCTTTTTACACCTTGATTTGGCTGTATTATAGAGATTTTAAAGATTTTTTTGGAAGCAAAGACAATTATATTAAGAGGGTACATAAAATTCCAAGAATCGAATATTTCAAACTTTTTTTGGCAAAATTTTTGAATTTGTTTTTGTTCCTCGGATTGCCCTATTTGGTTTTACATCACCCATTTTCGATAATTTTAACTGCTTGGTTTCTAATGCATATAGTGTCAAGCATTGTAGGGGTAGTTGCTCTTATATCAACCCATGTGGATGAAGATGCTGTTTTTCCTATTCCTGGTCCAGATGGTCAAATGAATACCACATGGATGGAGCATCAAATGACGGTCACCAAAGACTTTAGTGCCGGACATCCCGTGGCAGATTTTCTATATGGTGGATTTACGCATCATGTAGCCCATCATTTATTTCCGGGAATTTCACATGTGTATTATCCAAAGATAACACCCATCATTGTTGCTTTTGCAAAAGAACACGATCTACCCTACACTTGTTATCCAGTTTGGAGTGCCATTCAATCACATTACAAACTATTGAAAACCAGAGGGTCAAAAGTGAATATATTTTACAATGGTGAGTTGTAAATCTTCTTTTTTTATGTAGGTATTTATAGAAAATAATTGCCAAAAAATGCACTTCATCGATTTAATTTACTTTTAATGGATGTCTTTTGTTAAAGTAAATTACTTTCGTGTTTCCAATACTTAACGAATTATGAAAACTATTAAAAACTACTTACCATGTGGTATTGTACCACTATTATTATGTCTTTTAAGTTGTTCTAATGATAAAGACCAGATTTCCTCTACTATACAAGTAATTACTAAAGAAGTGACGAGCATCGCTTATGAAACAGCGGTTTCTGGAGCAAACATTTTTAATGAAGCTCAAATTTCCATTGTTGATAAAGGTATACTTTTAGACATT
>JBKBOP010000173.1:0-3022 GCA_046293575.1 Flavobacterium sp.
TCCGGGGGTTCGAATCCCTCTTTCTCCGCGAAAAAACCCCGAAATCAAATATTTTCGGGGTTTTTTATTTTAAAACATCAAGAAATAGAATTGTAAAAAATTAAATTAGAGTTTAAATCACTCGTTTAATAACCCTTAGTCGGTGGGTATGTTTGTTGGTTTCTGCATTGAAAATCCCAAGATGGTCTAGTCTGTCGATGCGTACTTTGCCACTGGCATGGATGATGTAATTGTCTTGCATCATGATGCCCACATGGATGATTTTGCCTTCTTCATTATCAAAAAAAGCCAAATCGCCGGGTTCGCTTTCTTCAATGAAGCTGAGCACCTCGCCTTGCATGGCTTGGTCTTTGGCATCTCTAGGTAGAGCAAAGCCGTTAAGTTTATACACCATTTGAGTCAACCCGGAGCAATCAATTCCAAAAGGGGTTTTTCCGCCCCATAAATAAGGAGCATTCAAATATAAAAAAGCTGTTTTGACAATGTTGTCTTTGGGTTTACTCCCAGTAACTTTTAATCCTTCGAATTCAAATTGCTCTGCATTGATGGAATCCATATTCAAAAAAGTAAGATTGGACCCCAGCGGAATGGGCATTAATTCATAACGCGTGCCGCTGACATATTCAATTAAATCGCCATTGTAGATTTCGGCAGATTTTGATAATTCTTCAAAGTCTGAATTTTGTATTTCTTTGAATTGTTTTTGGTCGATCCAACCTTCATATCCATCGAAATGCAATTTCACTTTCACCCAAGATGTTTTCACTTCAATGACTTCAAAGTGTTCACCAAACAATATTTGTGAGACTTGCTCACTTCTATCACTTGGTTCAGAGCGTAAAGGAATGAGAGCGAGATTACAGATTCCGTACATGAATAGTATTCAAATATTTATATTCTTTCAATAACCATGGCAGAAGCACCACCACCACCATTACAAATGGCAGCCGCACCTAATGTAGCATTATTTTGTTGAAGTATGTTAATAAGTGTCACAATTATTCTAGCTCCTGAACAACCTAACGGGTGTCCGAGGGAAACTGCACCCCCATGTACGTTTACATTTTTGTCTGTTAATCCTAATAATTTCATATTGGCTAATCCAACCACAGAGAACGCCTCATTAAATTCAAAGAAATCAATTTCTTCCTGACTCACTCCAGCTTTTGCTAGAGCTTTAGGTAAGGCTTTTGCGGGAGTAGTTGTAAACCATTTGGGTTCTTGTGCCGCATCTGCATATCCTTTGATGTAGGCCAACGGTTGCAAGCCCAGTGATTTTGCTTTTTCTTCTGTCATTAAAACCATTGCAGCGGCACCGTCATTAATGGTAGATGCATTGGCCGCTGTTACCGTTCCGTCTTTTGTAAATACCGCTTTTAACGTTGGTATTTTATCTATGTTCACATTTGTGTATTCTTCATCTTTAGAAATCAATAAAGGCTCTCCCCTTCTCTGAGGCACTTCCACCGGAACGATTTCATTGTCAAATTTTCCAGCTTCCCATGCGGCAGCCGAACGTTTGTAGGACGAAATGGCATAGTTATCTTGCTCTTCACGGCTAATGTTGTGTTCTGAGGCACATAAATCTGCACATACCCCCATTGCATTTTGATCGTAGGCATCGACCAGACCGTCTTTTTGTATGCCATCCTCTAGAGAGGTTGGTCCAAACTTCACACCATTTCTCATGTGCACATAGTGAGGAATCATACTCATGTTTTCCATACCACCTGCCACTACAATTTCTGCATCACCACACAGAATAGCTTGAGCCCCTTGCATCACCGCTTTCATTCCGGAGGCACACACTTTATTGACCGTGGTACACGGCACCGTATCTGGTAAACCCGCGTAGATGGCTGATTGTCGTGCAGGGGCTTGACCGGAGCCCGCTTGCACTACTTGTCCCATAAACACTTCATCTACTAATGAAGGGTTTAGGTTTATTTTTTCCAAAGCCCCCTTGATGGCTACAGCTCCAAGTTTTGGTGCTGAGATTCCTGATAAGGCTCCCATAAAACTCCCCATTGGGGTTCTCACTGCTGAAACAATAACGATTTTTTTATTCATTTTACAATAGAATAGTAGTTGTGTTATACTTTGTCGCGAAATTAACGAATTTCAAGCACTTTTTTTGAGATTATCACAAAAAACAATGTTTTTCAAGTGTTCTAAAATTAATATCATTAACTCTCATCGTCTTTTTTGAAGCATAGCCTGTTGAATCTTAATCAGTTCAAAAATACATTCTAAAAAAAAGAAATAAATACTTGTAAACTAAAATTTGAAATCATACATTTGCATCCGCTTAAACGATACGTTCTTTAAGACTTTAGGAGAGGTGCCGGAGTGGTAACGGAGCAGATTGCTAATCTGTCATCGGGTAACCGATGCCAGGGTTCGAATCCCTGTCTCTCCGCTTTTTTTTCGGGGTGTAGCGTAGCCCGGTTATCGCGCCTGCTTTGGGAGCAGGAGGCCGCAGGTTCGAATCCTGCCACCCCGACCATTATGGTCTCGTAGCTCAGCTGGATAGAGCAACTGCCTTCTAAGCAGTAGGTCAAAGGTTCGAATCCTTTCGGGATCACAAACGTCGGTTTAAAGAAAACGCCTGATATCATGTCAGGCGTTTTTTTTATTCATTCATTTTAAAAAAGGAACTTATCCATGGTTGCCTTTCGAATAATTTTTCCTGTGGTTGTTTCTTCAAAATGTTTAGCAAAATGAATTTCCTTAGGTTTTTCGTATTTATCTAAAACATCAAAAACACTATCTTCTATTGGGTAGGGCGTTCCTTCGACTATCAACACCAATTTTTCTCCCAAGATGGGATCTGGTTGACCAATGACAAAATATCGTGAAGGCAAGCGAGTGCTCAGTTTTTCTTCGATTTGTTCAGGAATGAGTTTAATTCCTCCACTGTTTACAACATTGTCAAACCTGCCCAGCCAAATGAACTGATTTTCTGAGACCATAGTCACGATGTCGTTTGTTTCAATAATGTCTGGCGAAATACTTGGAGCTT
>JBKBOP010000174.1:0-2857 GCA_046293575.1 Flavobacterium sp.
ATTGTATTTCTCAGAGACGGTAAGATGATGATTACCAAAGTGGATGATAAAAAATTCATTGGTAAAGACATCATTCACATTGCGATTTTTGACAAAAATGATAAACGCACCATTTACAATATGATTTATAGGGATGGAAAATCCGGACCATCTTTTATCAAACGATTCAATGTTTCTGGGGTAACTCGTGACAAGTTTTACGATTTGACACAAGAAAAACTTGGTTCTCAGGTCTTGTATTTTTCAGCCAATCCAAATGGTGAAGCAGAAGTGGTTACCATTTTACTTCGTCAAGTGGGCAGTGTCAAAAAATTGAAATGGGACTTAGATTTTGCAGATATTGCTATTAAAGGAAGGGCTTCCAGAGGAAATACGGTGACTAAATATCCCATCAAAAAAATAGAATTAAAAGAAAAGGGAATTTCTACGCTCAGACCAAGAAAAGTTTGGTTTGATGATACAGTGCAACGATTGAATGTGGATGGAAGAGGGGAGTTGTTGGGAGAATTTAGACCCAATGACCGTTTATTGATTATCAATCAAAGTGGGAAATTAAAAACTATTATTCCGGAACTGACCACCCATTTTGATCAAGATATGGTCGTTTTAGAAAAATGGAATCCAAAAAAACCCATTTCTGCAATGTATTATGATGGCGAAAAAGATCGTTATTACGTGAAACGTTTCTTGGTGGAAAACGAAAACAAAGAGGAAATCTTTATTACGGAACATGAGAAGTCTCATTTGGAAATTGTCTCTACCGATTGGCGACCCGTTGCTGAAGTCATTTTCCCTAAAATTAGAGGTGTTCAAAAAGAAACTATGAATGTAGATTTAGAACAATTTATCGCCGTAAAAGGTATCAAGGCTTTAGGGAATCAATTGACTTCAGAAAAAGTAAAACAAATTAATCTTTTAGAACCTTTACCATTTGAAGAACCCGTAGAGGACCCCGACGCCCCGGGACCAGAAGAAATGGAAGTAAAAGGCGAAAACAATGTTACCGAAGACATCCAAACAGAATTAGATGATGATGGTCAGATTACGTTGAGTTTGGAGTAAAGTGTTTATTCATAAAATGAATGGTTCGTAATAAATTTTTGTTTTTTACGAACCTTTTACATTTTTAGTTAACCATTTTCAAAATCTCAATTAATTGTAATTCTTTTCTAATTTGTTTTACCAAAATGTATCCAAAAACCACAAAAAAGCCAAACCCACTTACCATGCAGTACATGTAAAACCCAGGACTAAAATGAATTTTAAAAGTGGGAAGTAACATAGTAAAGCCAACAAAATAACTAATGTAGATGATTGGGGTAAGTATAAAATGAATTTTTTTACGCCATTCATAAAATGCTTTTATCTTTTGAGAATATTTTAATAACGGAACATCAGTTTTGATGCTTCTCAATTGTATTGCACTACTCATTTCTAAAAAAATTCTCAGTACCAACATCAATATCATAATACTTAAACCTATAGTAAATGTATTGAATTGAAAGGCATAGGTCCAAAAAAAGTAAAACAATAAAATCAAAACGGTAAGAGTAATAATTCCAATAGTCCAATATTGATTCTTTTCTAAGGTTTTGGTAGTTTGGTTTGCTTTGGCCATTAATGCTGTTGTCGATATATTTGGCTTGGTATCCGATTGCGAATTCCAAATTTCTTGCAGGTGATTAAATTCTTTCATTTCTGTACACATTGCGTTAAACTTTTTTTAATTCGATGTATTCTTACTCTTAGTGTTTCTTCGGTTAAACCCACTACTTGTGAAATTTCAGCATATTCAAGACCCTCCAAAACCATCAAGATGATCATTTTTGCAGTTTCATCAAGTTGATGAATACACGAATACATTCTATTCAATTTTTCTTCTATTTCTGGTGAGTAATTTTCAGAAACTATGTTTGGAAAATGTTCTGTATTAATTTCTTTTTTTCTTGATTTCTTTCTTAAATGAAGTAAGCAAGTATTCACTGTTATTCTATAAATCCATGTACTTATATTGGCTTCATTCCGAAAGGAATCAAGATTTTCCCACACTTTGATAAAGACTTCTTGTGTGGTGTCTGTGGCTACATCTATGTTACCATTGAAGTATCCTTTACAAAGACGCATGACTTTTGGATAATGATGGTTAAAAATATGATTGAACTGAGCTTGTTTTTCCAAGATATTACAAGTTTTCTTTTACGCTTTTAATATACCATTCCGGTTGATCAAACATAACAAAATGAGCTGCACCCTCTGCATAGTGAATAGATACTGAGGATAGTTTTTCAAACTGTTTGGTATACGTTTTTTTAACAGTTTCCAAATCTGGAAAAGTCGCTGCCAATATAATCACGGGTATTTTAATATTTGCAATTTCTTCTCTTAAATCCAAATTAAGCATGTCGATATATCCATAAACGTATGTTTTTCGATCTGCTTTGTTTATCATTTCTGTTATGAATTTGTGTTTTTCAGAATTTTTGCACATAAATTGCACTTGCTGAGCATTCATGTTATTAAATGCATTTTTATCCATTTCCAATATCATTGTACTCTGCGGATTGTTGTAAGGAATCTTTTCACCATTGTAGTCGGGAATCATTAATGCAGCAGTGCTTGGAAGAGCATCAATAGCAATGATTTTTTTAAACAGATTTGGCTCTGAGGCTGCTAGCCAATAACTTAAAGTTCCCCCTAAACTATGCCCAATTAAGGTGGGAGTCTTTATTTTATTAGTTTTAGTATACTTTATAACATCTTCCTTTATGGTTGTAAACCAAGGCGATTCAATAGGTGGCACATCGCCAAAACCAGCGAATGTAAAAATGTGACATTCATGTGTTTTTGAAAGTTCTTC
>JBKBOP010000175.1:0-2823 GCA_046293575.1 Flavobacterium sp.
CTGATTTTAAAACTAAAATAGCTCTTGAATCACCAGAAATGTTATACCTGTTTTTAGATAAAGGCCCTACTAACTCAACAGACAATAGTTTATTCATTTTTGCTGAACCCGGCAAGATGCATATTGAAACCAGCATCGAATCATTTTATAATGAAGCAGTGGTAACAGGCTCAAAAAACCATGAACTATATCTCAACTATAAAAAACTAAATGAGCCCTTTAACCAAAAAAATATTGACCTTATCAATGAAGAAATCAAAGCTCTCAAATTAGAAAGACCTGCTGTATTAGATAGCCTTCAAAAAGAAAAAGAGACCCTTACAAGAAGAAGATACCTTAGGGTCATTAACTTTGCCTTGAATCATAAAGAATTTGAAATCGCCCCTTATGTGGCCATGTTTGATGTGTCTGATGCCAACTTAAAATTTTTAGACTCAATTCACAAAGTTCTAACGCCAAGTGTTGCAGAAGGAAAATATGGAAGAATGCTAGATGCACATTTAAAGGAGAGAAGAACACAAGAAGATTAATGTATCCCTAATAAAAAAAACCACCCATAAAAAGGTGGTTTTTTGAGCCGATAGAGGGATTCGAACCCACGACCCCGAGATTACAAATCACGTGCTCTGGCCAACTGAGCTATATCGGCGTTTACGGGTGCAAATATACTAGTGTATTTTAAATTACCAAAACTCCCGAAATGTTTTTTTCTAAGAAAGTGCGTTTACTTTCTCTACTAACTGAATAGCAGCAGTTTCGAATTCATTTTTTACCGTCTTTAGATGGGCTTTTCTGTTTTCCACTTTACGGTTGTTTACTTTTGCAATCAAATCGTCAAAAGTAGTAATAACTTCATCCACCAAAGCATTGGTCTGCTCTGTTGGCTTACCAGTACTGGTCATTTCGTGGATGTACACTGCTTCAATGATATCCCCTAATACGTAATTGATGTCTTTCTTTAAATTCTTGATATTTGCCATAATGCATTATTTTTTCGGCCACAAAGGTACGCCATTTTTTTGATTCTCAAATGGAAACCACAAGGAGTTCTGCTTTACCCTCCAAAGTAACGGCATTTAATACCGCGGGCAACAAAACGGTATCCCCTTTTTCAAAGCAAAAAGATTCAGAATTACTAACTACCGTTACATGTCCTTCCACACACATCAGTACTTGAAAAACAGGTATAATAGACTTTAAATTAAAAAATCCATCCAATTTTAAAACATAGGTTTTAAAAAACGGACTATTTACTACTTCTTGAAGGCTATTGGTAGTTAATTCATATTCAATTTTGGGATTTCGAACTCCAAAATATATAGCTTCCATCGCTAAATCTGTATGTAATTCCCGTTGTTGTCCATTAGCATCTTTTCGATTGTAATCAAAAATACGATAGGTCAAATCACTGGTTTGTTGAATTTCGGCAATAACGGTTCCTTTTCCAACAGCATGCACTGTTCCCGTTTCTAGAAAAAAAACATCTCCTCTTTGAACCGAATATGATTGTAATAGTGAAACTATACTGCCATGTTCCAATGCATGCAAGTATTGCTCATTTGTGGTTTCACTTTCAAATCCAACGATTAACTTAGCACCCGGTTCTGCATCTAAAACATACCACATCTCCGTTTTACCAAGTCCACCATGGTGTTTTTTAGCCATGATATCATTGGGATGCACCTGAATAGATAAATCGTCTTGGGCATCTAAAAACTTAAATAGCAATGGGAATTTATTTCCGAATCTTTTATAGGTTTCAGCTCCAAGTAAATCCTCAGGGTAACTCTCTATAAGTTCTAATAAAGTTTTTCCTTTTAAAGCACCATTGGCTACTTTACTTACATTCTCATCTACTGCTGATAGTTCCCAACTTTCACCAATATTATTTCCTGGAAGTTTTTTATTTAGTAATTCAGATAAATTACTACCTCCCCAGATTCTTTCTTTGAAAATAGGTTGAAAAAGTAAAGGATATAATGAGTGTGACATTAATCGAAATAATGAAACGCAAAGGTTATGAAAAATAAACTACTAAAGTAACTTTTTTAGGGCTTCTTTAGCTTTAGGAATATGTTTCACTGCATTCACACTATCAAAAATCATAACTATACGTCCTTGAGCATCGGCCACATAGGTCACCCTTCCTGGTAACAAACCAAAAAGAGCATTGGGAACGCCAAATAATTTTTTAAGATTTTTGTCTCCGTCGGTAAGTAAAATAAAAGGCAATTGATATTTTGCGATAAATCGCTTGTGAGAGGTTTCAGAGTCACTACTGATGCCTATAACCTCAGCCCCCATATCTTTAAAATCATGATATTGGTCACGAAACGTACAGGCTTGCATCGTACAACCCGGGGTTTCATCCTTAGGATAAAAATAAATCACGACAGGATGTATACCAATAATGGAATGGCTGTCAAAAACATCACCATTGGCGTCTTTGGCTTGAAAATGAGGGATTGTATCTCCAACTTTTAGACTCATGCTCCTTTAAAGGTTACAAAATTTCTTGGTGTTTCATACAAAACTACTTCTAAAGCGAGTGATTCCGAAATATGTGGACGTAATTTGTTCCATATCACAACGGCTATATATTCTGCTGTTGGGTTCAAATCAGCAAACTCTGGACAATCCAAGTTTAGATTTTTGTGGTCGAAGGCCTCTTCAACATGTAGTTTTATTAAATCTGATAAAATTTTCACATCCAAAACAAATCCTGTTTCAGGGTCAATGGGGCCTGTTACATTTACAATTAACTCGTAATTATGTCCGTGAAAATTAGGATTGTTACATTTTCCAAAAACCTGTTGGTTTTTT
>JBKBOP010000176.1:0-2811 GCA_046293575.1 Flavobacterium sp.
ATGCTGACAATAAATTTGTTGACAAAGTTAAATTTGTAGTAAATCATTAAGGTATTTAGACAAGGTTCATGGTCTTTAAAACATAATCTTTCAGAACGAGAAATCAATTATTTTTCGACAGAAAATTAAATTAAATTAGTTTGGATTAACTTCTTTCTTTTAGTATTTTTGAAGTACGATTAGTTCCTTCAAAAGGAATCAACTTGTTTCAAATTTTCAGCCAGCTGAACAGCCAGCAAAGTTTGATTTTTCTAAAATGCTCAATAAAGTTGAGAGGTTTAAAAGAAATTTATAATCCCAGCGGGATCACTAAAAGCCTTTCCTTGGAAAGGCTTTTTTTGTTAAATCCAATCAAATACCCTATTTGTAAGGTTTTAGGCTTGTTCCACATTAGTCGCTAAATACAATCAAAACGATTCAAACACAAACTTTCTGTCAGCAGATTTTTTTCGTTAATTTGCTGACAAATTTCTTGTAATATCCTGTTTATAAATAGGTATAGCGCATTTGTTGTTTTTAAGATTCAAACAAAGAATCGACGTTTAAAGAACGATTTTTTGATAAAAACGCAAAATTAAAAGCTATGATTAACAAGCAAAAAATCAGAATCGTAAAACGACTCGACCTACAACGATGTAAAGGAGAGAATGCTCCTATTTACATCCGATTATTTGTAGATGGGAAAAAAACAGAAATCTTTACTAATCAGTATGTTTCAGTAGCTCATTGGGATAAGAAGAAGCAAGAAGTTAAACTCTCTTTTTCCAAAGGTGATTTAATCAACTCATACTTGCGCAACCTTATTTCGAATATTGAAAAAGAGTTCTATGAAATACGTGCCCAGGGCAAATCAATTACAGCAGCTGAGTTGAAAAACAAGGTTTTGGGCATTGAAGATAAACCCCTCCACAAAACAATAATGGAAGCCTTCGACTACCACAACCTAAAAATCGAAGAACAAGTAAAAATCGGTAAGGTTGTAAAGAAAACCCATACCCGGTACAAAATCACTAAAAACAAAGTAAAAGCATTCATACAGCACCAATATAAAGTTGATGATATGCCACTTCCAGAAATGCGCTTGCGCTTTGTCACAGAATTTGAACACTATCTACTTACAGTTGATAAACTCCAATCCAACACAGCACATAAATACATCAAAAACCTCAAGAAAATCATGAACATGTCAGTTGGTCTGGACTGGATTCCATCCAACCCCTTCAACCAGTTCAGATGCTCTTATACTAATCCTGAGAGAGAAATTTTGACACAAGAAGAACTCAATCTCATGATGAAAAAGAAAATCGGCATACCTCGATTAGAAGAAGTACGAGACGTTTTTATTTTCTGCTGTTATACAGGCTTCGCCTATTCCGATGTATATAAGTTCGAGCGTGATGCTCTCACCATTGGGATAGATGGGGAATATTGGTTATCCACCAACCGCCAAAAAACAGGAACCCGTGAAAGCGTTCCGCTTCTCCCGGTTGCTCTCGATATAATCGATATGTATCGCAATCATGAGTATTGCAAGCAATACAACAAACTCCTTCCGGTAAACTCCAATCAGCGTTACAACGCCTACCTAAAAGAACTTGCCGACATCTGTGGTATCAAAAAGAAAATCACCACTCACATAGCCCGCCATACATTTGCAACAACTGTTACCTTGGCCAATGGTGTCCCAATTGAAACGGTTAGTTCTATGCTTGGTCATAATTCAATTCGTACCACTCAGATTTATGCCAAGGTGGTTGAGAAGAAAGTTTCAGAGGATATGCAGACCCTCAAAGCGAAGCTTTTCGGGAATATTCCTGAAAGTAAGAGAGAACGCAAGGTTGGGTAGAATTTATTGAATTAAACATCAGATTGCCTTAGATTTAGTTGGATTAAATTTGAGGTGGTTTGGTGTTTTTTATTAGTTTTATCATCGAACAAAACTATATAAAACCCAAAAACGGTTTGGGGATTGTATGTTTTTTTGATATAGATAAACGAGCTGGCAGTAATATTGCTAACTATACAGAATAGACGAAAGGAATGAGAATAGACATTCATACGCATACAAGAAAAGTAAAGTCTGGTGACTCACCAACCAGAAATATTGAAACGGGAAGGTTTGTTGAAATTATTAACGACACTGAAGTAAAAATTTTAGCAATTACCAATCATAATTATTTTGATTTAAAACAATATGAAGACTTCAGGAACGGAGTTGAAAACCATTGTCAAATTTGGCCTGGGATTGAGCTTGATATTTTTGAAAATGGGAAAAAGTCTCATATGATTGTTATTAGTAATCCCAAAAACTACCAACAATTTGATCAGGTGGTAAGTGAAATTATAAGGGGGAAAAATCCTGACACATTTACAATCTCATTAAAAGAAACTGTTGAAAAGTTCGATACGTTAGACTGTATTTATATAGCACACTATTTTGTAAAAAAACCAAATTTGGGAGATGAAGAAATTGAAATTTTGATAGACTTAGTTTCAAATCCAAAACGCATTTTAAAAGAAGCTACAAACTCAATTTCAGCAGGTCTATATATAAGCCACGGTCACAATTCGATTTATGGTTCTGATGTGCAAAATTGGGATAATTATATTAAACATTCGCAAGAGTTACCTGAACTAAGACTTCCAGTTGAGAGTTTTGAGCAATTCTGTCTTTTACTTGAAAAAGACGAAGCTACAATTAATACGGTTTTAGATAAGAAGAATAAAGAATGCATAGAACTATTTCCTTTTAAAAGCGACCCATTTGAAAAAGTTGTTTTAGATACATTGTTGTCCGTAAAGTTATAAAAC
>JBKBOP010000177.1:0-2788 GCA_046293575.1 Flavobacterium sp.
AGAAGAAATTGATTTTGCTCTCACCAATATGGCAAAACAAATGGATGATGATTTCTTTGATGAAGTTCCCGTTTTTATTGGCGTACTCAATGGAGCTTTTATGGTGATGTCAGATTTAGTAAAGAAATACCGTGGGATGTGCGAAGTGAGCTTTGTAAAAATGGCTTCCTACGAAGGAACGCAAACCACCCATCAAGTCAATGAACTCATAGGTTTAAATCACGACTTAAAAGGTAAAACAGTGATAATTGTAGAAGACATTGTTGATACTGGAAATACTGTTGAGGTGCTTAAAGAAATGATGAAACAACAAGAAGTTAAACATTTAAAAATTGCCACCTTGTTTTTCAAACCCGAAGCCTATACCAAAGACATTAAGCTCGATTATATTGGTATTAGAATTCCCAATAAGTTTATAGTGGGTTATGGACTTGATTATGACGGATTAGGTCGCAACTTACCTGATGTTTATCAATTAGCAGAATAATTACACAATACCAACACAACCAACATGATGCACATTGTTTTATTCGGGAAGCCCGGAGCTGGAAAAGGAACACAAGCCGAATTTTTAAAAGAAAAATATAATCTTACTCATTTATCAACCGGTGATATTTTTAGATATAACATTAAAAATGACACTGAATTAGGAAAATTGGCCAAGTCTTATATGGATAAAGGCGATTTGGTTCCCGACGAAGTGACCATTCAAATGCTACAAAGCGAAGTAGATAAAAATCCTCAAGCTGCTGGTTTTTTGTATGACGGTTTTCCACGTACGATTCCACAGGCTCAAGCACTAGATGCTTTTTTGAATACTAAAGACCAAGCGGTGATTGCCACCGTTGCCTTAGAAGCAGACGATGAAATTTTAGTGAAACGATTATTGGAAAGAGGAAAAACTTCTGGTAGAGCAGATGATCAAGATGAAGATAAAATTAGAAACCGCTACCAAGAGTACAATGAAAAAACAGCTCCGTTGATGGATTATTACAAATCCCAAGGAAAGTTTCATTCAGTAGACGGGCTTGGAACCATTGCTGAAGTAACCGAGCGATTGAAGGCTGTGTTTGATAAGTTATAATAGGGAGTAGGTGGTATAATTTCTAACTTCTAACTTCTAACTTCTACCCTTTTGTGACCCTGAGCCAGCTTGCCCTGAGCGACAGTCGAAGGGAAGGGCTAACTTCAAAAGACAATACACAAAAAATGACTGAAGGAAATTTTGTTGATTACGTAAAAATATATATTGCCTCCGGTAAAGGGGGTAAAGGATCCACGCATTTACACCGTGAAAAGTTTATTGAAAAAGGAGGACCTGATGGGGGAGATGGTGGCCGTGGTGGACACGTAATTTTACGAGGGAATAAAAACCTTTGGACCTTATTTCACTTAAAATTTACCAAGCATGTCAAAGCTGGACATGGTGGAGATGGTGGGAGTTCTCGAAGCACTGGAGCTGATGGGGAAGATAAATACCTTGAAGTTCCTTTGGGTACGGTGGTGAAAGACAAAGATTCCGGAGAGATTCTTTTTGAAATAACCGAACACGGACAAGAAAAAATTGTTGCTAAAGGCGGTAAGGGTGGATTAGGAAATTGGCATTTCAGAAGTTCCACCAATCAAACGCCTCGTTATGCCCAACCTGGCTTGCAAGGTGAAGAAATCGATGTTATCCTTGAATTAAAAGTACTAGCCGATGTGGGCTTAGTCGGATTTCCCAATGCTGGAAAATCCACTTTATTGTCGGTCATGACCTCTGCAAAACCTAAAATTGCAGATTATCCGTTCACAACATTGAAACCCAATCTTGGAATTGTAGCTTACAGAGAATTTCAATCCTTTGTGATGGCCGATATTCCCGGTATTATTGAAGGTGCTGCTGAAGGAAAAGGACTCGGACATTACTTTTTGCGTCATATTGAACGCAATTCTTTATTGTTGTTTTTGGTACCCGCTGATGAAGCCGATTTGCGAAATGCTTACGATATTTTATTAGATGAACTTCGAAGGTACAACCCTGAGATGTTGGACAAAGACCGACTTTTGGTGGTGTCAAAATGTGATATGTTAGATGAAGAATTGCAAAAAGAAATGCAGCAATACCTCAAAAAAACATTTAAAGACATTCCTTATTTGATGATATCTTCAGTAGCTCAACAAGGTCTTCAAACGCTGAAGGATAAACTATGGCAGATGTTGAATCAAGAGGTGTAAATTATAAAATTCATTTTCAGTTTTTCAGAATTTTTCTAAATTCTGAATTCTAAATTCTAAATTTTAATTTCTTAATTCTACCTTCTACCTTCCTCAAGGAATCCTTCCTCAACGCAAAACTCCCAAACACTTTCAAAAGCGAGGTGTGCGTTTTAAAGAACTAGAGGTAAGGTTTCTTTAGTGTTTTTAAGAACTATTTTGTTGGTTTTGGCAGGATTTCCTTCGGAGAGCCTGAATGGGGAAACCTTACCCAACGAAAAACTCCCAAACACTTTCAAAAGCGAGGTGTGCGTTTTAAAGAACTAGAGGTAAGGTTTCATTGGTATTTTTGAGAACTATTTTGTTGGTTTTGGCAGGAGTACCTTCGGTGAGCCTGAGTGGGGAAACCTTACTCAAACTAAAAATTCCCAATACTTACAAAAGCGAGGTTTGCGTTTTAAAGAAATAGAAGTAAGGTTTCCTTAGTGTTTTTAAGAACTATTTTATTGGTTTTGGCAGGAGTACCTTCGGTGAGCCTGAGAAGGGAAACCTTACTCAAAGAAAAAAAACCAAAAACATAAAAAAAAGGGGT
>JBKBOP010000178.1:0-2712 GCA_046293575.1 Flavobacterium sp.
TTGTGGTGCAACTCAAAGATAATTCTTTGAGACACAAAATACCTTTCTCTTTTTAAATCGTTTTGGACGCTATTGATATGAAATATCGATTTTATGCAAGCATGGTTACAGGATTTTCCAAGTATTGCTTTAAAGTCTGAAGAAACTGTGCACCGGTAGCTCCATCTACGGTTCTGTGGTCACAAGCCAACGTAACTGTCATCGTGTTGCCAATCACTATCTGACCATTTTTCACGATAGGTTTTTCAATGATGGCACCTACCGATAAAATAGCCGAGTTAGGTTGGTTGATAATGGATGTAAATTCGCTTATACCAAACATACCTAAATTAGAAACCGTAAAAGTGCTTCCTTCCATTTCTGAAGGTTGTAATTTTTTGTTTCTTGCTTTCCCAGCTAAATTTTTCACACTTCCACCAATTTGTGAAAGTGACATTTGATCTGCAAAATTCAATACAGGAACGACTAACCCATCTTCAACGGCAACGGCGACACCAATATTAACATGATGATGTATAAATGTAGCTTCCTCTTTCCACTGTGAATTTACTTTTGGATGCTTTTTTAAAGCCATTGCACTAGCTTTAATAACCATATCATTGTATGAAACTTTTGTTTCAGGTAAAGCATTAATAGCTTCTCTTGAAACAATGGCTTGATCCATGTTGATTTCAATGGTTAAATAGTAATGAGGAGCGGTGAATTTTGATTCAGAAAGACGTTTGGCTATGGTCTTTCTCATTTGTGAATTTTTAATTTCCTCAGTATAACTTTCTCCAGCAGGAACAAAAGGCTTCACTTGTGTAGTTTCTGATTTTGATGCTACGGGTGTATCTATAGCGGATGATTTAGACTGCGGAGTAAAGTTTTCAACATCTTTCCTGATGATTCTTCCGTTCTCACCTGAACCTTTAATTTCGTTTAATTTAATTCCTTTCTCCTCTGCTAATTTTTTTGCAAGTGGTGAAGCGAATATTCTTCCATGTTCATCTGCAACCGCAACTTTTGATTCCGTTCCAGCTTCTTCTGATTTAGAATTTGAATCTTCTTTTGGAATTTCAGTATTTTCATTTGAAACTTCTCCTTTTTCAAAATTGGCAATAATAGCATCAACGTTTGTTCCGGATGGGCCTAAAATTGCCAAAATACTATCTACAGGAGCAGTTTCTCCTTCTTTAACACCAATGTATAATAATGTACCAGCATTGAAAGATTCGAATTCCATAGTGGCTTTGTCTGTTTCAATTTCAGCCAACATGTCTCCTTCTTTGACGCTGTCTCCAACATTCTTCAACCATGTTGCAACCGTTCCATCAGTCATAGTGTCACTTAAACGAGGCATTGTAACTACTTTAACCCCATCAGGAATCTTAGTTGATGTTTGTTTTTGTTCAGGTTCTTTTTTGGTTTCAGAAGATTTACTTTCGCTTGCTTCTTCAACTTTTTCTTCCTCTTTTTCTGGAGTTTTACTTTCTTTTGGAGAACTATTATTAAGCAATGAAGAAATATCTTCCCCTTGTTTTCCAATAATTGCAAGTAATGAATCAACTGGAGCAGTTTCACCTTCCTGAATACCTATATGTAATAAAGTACCAGAATGAAAAGATTCAAACTCCATTGTCGCTTTATCAGTTTCAATTTCTGCAAGAATGTCTCCTTCTTTGATGGTATCTCCCACTTTTTTGAGCCAAGTTGCCACCACACCTTCAGTCATGGTATCACTTAGACGTGGCATTGTTATAATCTCTGCCATATTTTTAAAGTTTATGAGGTATAAATGGATAATTCTCTTGTGCGTATACTACGTCATACATAACACTTAATTCTGGGTATGGAGATTCTTCTGCAAAAAGTTCGCATTCTTCAACTAATTTTCTTACTCTTCCATCCATAACCTCTACTTCTTCATCAGTAACAAAGTTCTTTTCTTTGATGATATCTAAAACTTGAGTGATTGGGTCGATTTTTTTGTATTCTTCTACCTCATCTTTAGTTCTATAATGCTGTGCATCAGACATAGAATGACCTCTGTAACGATACGTTTTCATTTCAAGGAAAGTTGGTCCATCACCTCTTCTAGCTCTTTCAATAGCTTCATGCATGGCTTCGGCAACTTTTACAGGATTCATACCGTCAACTGGACCACAAGGCATTTCATAACCTAATCCTAATTTCCAAATATCAGTATGATTTGCAGTTCTTTCAACAGAAGTGCCCATTGCATAACCATTGTTTTCACAAATAAAAACAACAGGTAATTTCCAGGTCATGGCCATGTTAAAAGTTTCATGCAAAGAACCTTGTCTTGCCGCACCGTCACCAAAATAAGTCAAAGTTACTCCACCAGTTTCTAAATATTTATCGGCAAAAGCTAAACCAGCACCAAGGGGAATTTGACCACCCACAATACCGTGTCCTCCATAGAAACCATGTTCTTTTGAAAAAATGTGCATGGATCCACCTAAACCTTTTGATGTTCCAGTTCCTTTTCCTAGAAGTTCTGCCATAACTCTTCGGGGGTCAACACCCATACCAATAGGTTGTACGTGATTCCTGTAAGCCGTGATCATTTTATCTTTTGATAAATCCATGGCATGTAGGGCTCCTGCAAGTACTGCTTCTTGGCCATTGTAAAGATGGAGAAACCCTCTGACTTTTTGTTGAATATAAAGTGCAGCCAATTTATCTTCAAATTTTCTCCAAAACAACATT
>JBKBOP010000179.1:0-2576 GCA_046293575.1 Flavobacterium sp.
TTCTTGGGCATCCACTTTCATTTGAATAAAAGCAATGAGGGGTTGCAAAGTCGCTTGGCGTTCCTCTGAAATAGCATGCACATCCAAGTGTTGGATGAAGTCTTTAATTTCTGAATACATGGTAATGGTTTTTAGATTTAACAAGGTGAACAATCTTTGGGTTCATAACTATCGAACAGGGCGGCAAATTTATCTCTGAACTCATGCCATTTCTCAGGATTGATACAGTAATTAACGGAAACGCCTTCAACGGTTCCCTGAATAATATCAAGCTGCTTTAACTCTTTTAAATGCTGACTAATGGTAGCCTGTGCCAATCCCAAATGATCTACCAAATTGTAATTACAACAGCTGTTTGACTGAAGCAAATACTGAATGATGGCGATGCGTGCAGGATGTGCCAATACTTTAGCAAAAGCTGCTAATTCATTCTGAGTTTCGTTAAATAAATCTGATTTTGTAACACCCATTTAATTAAAGGTTAATTCCAATTATTTTTAAATACCGAAAGCCTTATGCACTTTCTCAGGGTAAAAACATGCCTCATTTCATACTATAACGTTTTCAATACGCAGGTAAATAACTGATAAATAGCACACTAATAAGCTTTAAGGGTAGTAAGTGCATCAATTCACTTTTACAATCCATTAATACATTGCAATAGTACGATTAATTGAAATAAACTACAACATCTCAAGGTAATTTAATTTAAAACCGTACACTTTTTTTAGGACGATACAATGTATTTCTTGAAGGGTCATGAGCTAAGATGCTAAGGGGCCTGACGGCCTTTTTTAAAAAACCAATAAGCCCCGAAATCTAGGGGTTAAGATTCATTAAGGTTATAACGCATGGATGACCTTGGTGGGGTTGCTTGTTTTTTTGGCATGTTTCATTTTCATAAGGTTGCACCCTATACTGACGTATGTCGCCCTTTCAGGGCTTGGAAGGGGGTTTTGAGAGGCTATATGAAAGGTTTGGGGAGTGGAGTCTCAATACGATAAAATCATGCGGGAGCGGGGACTTTCAGGAGCTTTAAGAACTACTTATGTGTATCTTAGTAGTGTTTCTTTGGGATATACTGTATCACTTCATTTGAGTCCTTCGCCCCTTCCCTTCCTAAGGCTCAAAGCAGACAAACTTCGGTATTGCATCGGTGTAAACTTGCAGAGATGTATGTTGAGAGTCTTTCCCATGAGCATCAACATCAAATTTTGTTATTGAAATCCTTAAATATGTTGTTGTGCACTCAAAAAATATTAAAATATTATATAAAAATTATGGAACAATAGAGCTATCTAAAGATTTTACATTTGTAAAGGGTGCATCTTCAATATTTTAACAAAAAGTTTAAGAATCAAAAAATAAGCACTTATCAACAATTTTAAATATCACTAAATAAACGAAAAGCTATGTTTCATCACGTAAAAGAATTACAATTTAATGCCCGAGTATCAAAACCCGATGTTCGTTTTGCCAAACTATTGTTAGAGCAATTTGGCGGTCCCAATGGCGAGTTAAAAGCAGCCATGCAGTATTTTGTGCAAGCCTTTGGTTGCAAAAAAGCCCATCCCGACAAATATGACATGTTGATGGATATTGCCACCGAAGAATTCAGCCACTTGGAAATTGTGGGTGCCACTATTCAAATGCTGCTCAAGGGGGTGAACGGTGAGTTAAAAAATGCCGCCGACGAATCAGATTTAACCAAAGTATTAGACGGTGAAGCCGCCAAAGATACCTATATCCACGAGGCCATGGTCAACCCCCACTTCTTTGTGGTAAGTGGAGGAACACCCACATTGACTGACAGTGTTGGGAATCCGTGGAGTGCCAGCTATATCATGGGCATGGGAGATTTAACCGCCGATTTACGTTTGAATCTAGGTGCTGAAACCAGTGCGAAACTCGTGTATGAAAACCTTATGAAATTTACCGATGATGTCTATGTGAAAGAATCACTGCGTTTTTTAATGACGCGTGAAGTAGCCCATTATCAGATGTTTCAAGCGGCATTGGACAGTATTCAACCCAACTTCCCACCCGGCATCCTGGAAAGCGATCCCAAGTTCAGTAATAAATACTTCAACCTCTCTAATGGAGAAGACTTCGAAGGACCTTGGAACACCGGTAAAAGTCCATTGATGGGCGAAGAATGGCAAAACATAAAGGATCCTATTCAGCATGTGAGGGATTCCAATGGATTACTGGATGAAAAAGCAGAAGGAACCAAGCGGACAGAGAAAACGGTGCAGGCAGCCAATAAAAAATTGAGTGCTGAAAGAAAAGAAACCGTTGACAAAGCCACTAAACCTAAAAATGGTGTGATGAGCTGGTCTGTATATCAGGAAAGTGTAAAAGCCTAAGAGGCCGTTATTTCTGGGTAGAGAACCTAGCATCATCCTACCTCTTGAGAGCATAAACCTATCATTCATTACTAAACGAATCAAAAATACCTATCAAAATCCACTGGATTTTAAATATACCCCATCATGGAGATAAACGAAATTAAAGTGTTGCGTGGCCCCAATTATTGGTCAGGTTACAGAAAAAAGCTTATAGTCATGACCCTAGAC
>JBKBOP010000180.1:0-2569 GCA_046293575.1 Flavobacterium sp.
GAACGAATGGCAAAAACAAAGACAGCTTACACTCAGCAAAACGTAATAGATTTTGTCAACTCATACATTGACAACGAGCAGAAAAAAACAGACAGTTTGCAACTCATTGACCTCTTACAAGAATGGTCTGAATCTGAACCTAAAATGTGGGGACCAAGCATTATCGGTTTTGGTAATTATCACTATAAATATGCTAGCGGACACGAAGGGGATGCACCAGTACTTGGATTTTCTCCAAGGAAGGCAGCACTAACGCTTTACATCTACTCAGACACCGAAAAAAGTAAATTATTATTAGCTGACCTTGGTAAATTTAAGATGAGTAAAGCTTGTATTTACGTAAAAAAACTTTCCGATATTCACACAAATGTTTTAAAAGAACTCTGTTTAGAGTCAATTAAATACATAAGTGAACATCACGAATGTTCTTGCAGAGTAAAATCACAAAAAAGTTGACAAAAGACATAAACTCTCAAGGTATAAAGGGTTTTTCCATCAGACAGGCTGGTATTGAAACTTGACGTTTTGTGAGTCTATTTGAGTTGAGTGCCTACTGACATTTTGGTGCTTGAAAATTCATTTCTATACCAAGTACCTAAACTTTATGCAACATTTAAAAGCAACAATAATGACAAAAATAAAAGCCATTCTATTTTCAGCAGCCCTTGTAATAGTGGGTTGCAATGAAGGAACTAAAGTTCCTGAAATTAATTATTACAATGACGAAATAGCAACGGCTATTCCCTTTGCGGAAGGTATTATATCTACAAAGGGAAATAGTGAATTTGAATTGACATTTTCAATTGATGGATCAAAAATCTACTTTTCAAGACGCGAGCCTAACGAAAAGCAAAAGATTTTTGAGAGTGAATTTATAAATGGAACTTGGACGACACCAAAAGTCGCATCATTTTCCAACGATAGAGATGAAACATCTTTTATTACACCAGACGGTAATTTTTTCTTTTTTGGTTCAGAAAGGCCAATTCCTAATAAACCCAACAGAGGAAACTTTGATATGAATATTTGGATGATGTCAAAAATGAAGCATGGATGGTCAGAGCCAATCCCTTTACCTGAACCTATTAATTATGTGCAAGACAAAAATGAACAATGGCCATCTTCTAACAATAATTTTATATTCTCAAACGACAATAAGACTTTTTACTTTACTACTATGATGAAAGGTTCTAACTCGATCAAACTTTATGAAACCGAATTTGATGGAAAGAAATTTTCACAACCAAGAGTAATAGACGGTTTGTTTGAAGATGATAAATACTTTGTGTACTCAGCAGTAATTTCACCTGACGGTAATTATTTAGTTTTTAATTCTTTTGGTGTTCCTGATGGTGAAGGTGGAGAAGATATTTTTGTTTCAAAAAAGACCGAAGACGGATGGAGCAAAGCAAAATCAATTGGAAAACTTGTCAATACTAAGGACGAAGAAAGTAGTCCTAGATTTTCAAGGGACGGCAAATACTTCTTTTTTAGCAGGGCTGAAAATTTTGGTAATTATGATTACGGAGAATGGAGTATTTACATTGTTGAAACAAAATTTTTAAACTTAGAAAACATTTAAAAACGTTGCAGAACTTTTCAAAATATCTATTTTTAAATTTTGTAATTTAAATAATAAATAAAAATAACATCATTAGTGCCAAAATTTTGTAATTCTAAGCGAGGTTTGTTTTTGGAATGAAGTTCGTGTTATTATGAATAAAACGCTTTAAAAAATAGCTTTTTAGGTCTAAAGGCAGGCTATTTGAAGAAGGTTTCTCTTTCCTTTGGTTCATCGATATAACTTAAACTTGACTCTTTGGTTTTTTGGTACTGAACTTTTTTAAAATCCATTCATTAGGAGTTTATCAAATTTGCTTTTTTGATCGTGGCACAAATACTGTTAGGTACATTTCTGTAATAGATGTAGGTTCTTAAATCTAATTTTTTTACAAGAAATTGAGATTTTGCTTTTTCATAAAAATCAGCATCGGCAGCAAAGCCATTTTTAAATGGAATGCTTGAAAATACTTTTTTTCTGCCAAACAATGTTCCAAATAAGATGACATCATCCAAATGCACTGTTTTTTTTAAATCATTTTTGTCAGGAACATAATAATCATTGACAGTGTCTACTATGGTTTCTGTAGTAGAACATATCAAATCATAGTTGTCAATCTCATTTAGACAGGAACTTAAATGATCGGGCTTATATTCGTCATCACTATCTAGGATGGTTATAAACTCACCAACACTATTTAATACACCACGATTAATGGACGCCGATTGCCCTCTATTACTGTGACGAAGGTAGGTTATTTTTTCCTCGTGGTTCTCAGCAAATTGCATCAATGACTCACGACGAATAGTGGTACTGCCGTCATCAATTATGATAAGTTCAAAGTCCTGAAAATCTTGATTTAGGACCGATTGAATAGCTCTTTTTATATAAGAGAAATCAGTATTATAAACAGCCATTAACACTGATATTTTTACTTCTTTATGCATTATAGAATGATTAATCGTAATTGTTTGAAAAATGAAGTCGAAACAATGTATACTTTTTTTA
>JBKBOP010000181.1:0-2556 GCA_046293575.1 Flavobacterium sp.
AATTTGATTTCTATAGCTTACTCTAAACCCTTGAATCAATAAATACAAGAAAACAAATAGAATGGGTAACACAAATTTTAATTTCCCGTTAACTGATTCGGTGTTTTTAATGTTCAAGGTGGTGCTGATGTCGTTAACAACTTTCTGCTGATTCACCACAGAAACTCTCAACACACCAAGTTCTTTTACAGTAGCTTCTTTAGTTTGAATCACATCGTTCAGCTGGCTGTTTTCATTATAATAAATAAGTTTGTCACTCTTAGGTGATGCCCCGGACATAGATTGGTTGAATTCATTTAAAAATCCATCTATTTGCTCAATTATTTCTTCATTGGTTTTTATTCTTAATTCATTGCTCGCAGCCACCACTTTCTGCAATTGTTTGAAATAATCTGAGTCATTTAAAAAAACCAAAACCGGACTAATTACTTTGTCATCGCTGGTTTCATCTGAGGTTGTAAACGTTATTTCGTGATATGGATAATTCTTACTGGTGTTTTTGTTTGTAATAATTTTATCGATACTGCCATCTTCAGCCATTAATTTAAGTAAATCAAAGTTTTCCTTTTTATTATCTACGAATTTATAAGGATCTATAATGGGTTCGATAGCGATTTTTGAGAACTTTTTCGTGTTTTTGATACCAATGTTTTTTAGAAAAACAGTATCTCCCTCTTTAATTTTTGTGTTTAATAATTCTACTTTTGAATACAAATAATCTACAGAACCAAAATTAGGGATGACAATCACTTTATGTGTATATACTTTTATAGTCTTGTCGGCCAGATATCCTAAGGCTGCTCCAATTATAAAAAGGACTCCGATTAGAATAATTTTCCTTTTAATAAAATAAATCAATTTAAAGAAAGAGATTAAAAGGCTGTTTAAGGCACTGGATATTCCTTTTCCCACTTGACCTAAGTCAATTTCTTGAGTGTCGTTTTGGGTGTTTTGTGGTGTACTCATTTCGAATTATGAATTAAAAATTTGTTCTAAAATTTTAATAGTAATTAAGTAGGTGGGTTTTACGCCAGTAGTTCCCAAACCTCCAGAAGCGAGAGTGCTTCCTGTTTCCAAAGGGTTATCAGAGGCATAATAAGCATAACGCACTTTCACATCGGTGCAAATGCTTTTTCGAATTTTTGAAGCAGATTGAATCGCTTTTTGGTAATACGCTCCTTCCATTTCTAGACCAATCACTCTCCAAGTAGATTCGTGGAAGAATTTCAACAAATCTTTGTTTTGAAGTGAGGTTCCCAATACCGTCACCATTGGACCTGAATATACAGGAATACCATTGCCTTCAAACATTTCTTTGGTAAGTTCGTTGTCAAAAGGATAGTTGTCTGCGGTTCCTTCGTTGATATGTGCGTTGGGTATCATGATGTCTCCTTTTCCACCTTCCAAAATTCCAGCTTTTCCCATAATGGATACTGATTGTACATTAAGGAACACTTTTCCATCATGAGATTTGTAGGGTTTTAATAACTCATCAATGGTTTCATAGGCTTGCTCACCAAAAGCATAATCCATAACCACTAAAACCGGAGTTTCTCCTGAAAATTTTACGTTTGAAAAATAGGTTTTAGGGAAATCAACAGCGGCAGTGTCAAAAATCTGAACATCAATATTGGTACCAGAGGTATCGGGTAAGAACACCATTCCATGTTTTTCTGCCACTAGCTGCACTTTTTTTCTTAATGCATCTGCACCTGATTTACTTAAATCTTCATAAATCGCATATTCATCTTGGTTCTTATAATCTTTCCCAATGGCCTGATGAGCAAAAAGCGAATTCATAACACTATGCATATTGGCACTAATGATATGAATGGGACGATGAATGAGGTTTTTTTGTTTTAAAACTTCTTTGATACTGGTCGCCCAAATTTCTCCATGAATATGATGTCCCAGACGTTCTCTTAAAATTGGACTAAAAGTAATGGTGCGTTTATTATTTTCAACCACTTCTTCTAAAGCTAATTTGCCTAACCAATAAATAACATGAAGAAAACGATCTGGTTTTTCTTGGTTCCCAAAATCATCATAAATGGCTAATACTTCTGAAAAAGGTCTGCCCAAAATATTGGAGACATGAGATATCGCTTTTTCTTTGTCAATCTGGTTCAGTTTTTTATTTTGAAGCACTACTTGTTCCAGTTTTTGCCAATCTCGGGTTACTTCCATTTGAATTTCATCCAACAATACCCGATCTTTAATTTTGTGTGATTCGATAAAAATAAAAGTCAAATGGGTCAGAATATCATAAATATCAGAACGACCTCGAGTAATTTCCACATTCATTTGTTCTTCATCAATGCGGTAGCAATTTCTTCTTCGCTTGGGAGGCACAATGGCTTGAAAATGGGATTTAGAATAGCCTTCATCGGAAGTGAGGTTGATAAACCTACATTCTTCAATGCCCACAGGAAGACGTTCAATCACATACAATAATCCGTTCAATTCTACTTTTTCTTCAGCAATAGAGCCATAGATTTCTGGTCGTAGCAACAACAAAGCTTCTCTTAACGTTTCCCCCGACACTCCCATAGGTTT
>JBKBOP010000182.1:0-2552 GCA_046293575.1 Flavobacterium sp.
TCTTACTTTAGATTGAATATCATTTCTAAGTTCAAGCTTTTGTAATTCCACATTCATGAAGCGAAGCGTAGCGAGAGCTCTTTCTTTCAAAATGTTCATACTTAACAATTCCTGCTTCTCCTTCACATTTAAGTTCATGTTGGAAGAAACAAAATTGATAAGGAATGACTTGCTTTCAATATTTTTAATGGCGAAAGTAGCCTCAGTGGGAATGTTTGGACTCTCCTTTATTATTTCAATTGCAATTTCTTTGATAGAATCAATAATTGCAGTAAATTCAGTGTCATTCACACCCGGTCTTTTTTCTGGCACTTCTTTGATTAAAGCATTGAAATAAGGCGTTTCTGAAATCATTTTACTAATTTCAAATCGTTTCTTACCTTGAAGAATAACCGTTACATTTCCATCGGGCATTTTGAGCACACGTAAAATCTTGGCAACTGTTCCGATATAATGAATATCATTTTTGCCTGGATCTTCAACTTCTTCATTTTTTTGAGAAACTACACCAATAATTTTTCCAGCAGCATTGGCATCATTAATGAGTTTTATAGATTTATCTCTACCCGCTGTAATGGGAATGACAACACCTGGAAATAAAACCGTATTCCTTAAAGGTAAAATGGGAATGGAATTAGGCAATTCCTCTTTGGTCATCTCCTCTTCATCTTCGGGAGTTAACAACGGAATTAAATCTGCTTCGGTATCAAAATCATGAAGTGACAAGTTGTCAATCATTTTTATGTTAAAATTTGACATAGTAGTTTTTTAAAGTCATAGTGTCAGTTACTCCCATCCATCATCAAGCCTACAAATATATTGGTTGTTTTTGAAAACAAATAAGATAGAGATAGATAACCGATAAAATGCAATTATATAGCTTTTATTAGTCAAAACACATGCCATTTGAATTTAACTTTAATGTATTGACATGCCTGTTTGAATTATTTTTAAGAACTTTAAATTTTCAAAACTATTATTAAACAAGTGAATGAAATGTAAAAAAAATAGAATAACTGTAACATTTCATTTTTTAAAAAGTCATTACACTAAACCAAACGAATACAATTGACGATTCAAACAGTTGAAATCAATGCATTAATTGAAGCCTGTAAAAAAAACGATGTTAGGGCTCAAACCGAGGTATATCGAAAATATGCTAAGGGGATGTTTCATGTGGCACTCAGAATTGTCAAAAACGAAATGGATGCTGAAGATGTTATGCAGGAAGGTTTTATGAAAGCCTTTGAAAAACTGAATCAATTTAGTGGTGAAGTAACTTTTGGAGCGTGGCTGAAGCGGATTATAGTGAATCATAGTATCGATTGGTATAAGAAAAACAAACTCATGCAATGGGATGAAATTGATTCAAAACTTTTTAAAACTCCTATTGAAGACGACAATGAAGATTTTGACTATCAGAAATTGAAAGTACAAGAAGTTTATAAAGCAATCCATGAACTTAAAGAAAACTACAGAATGATACTTACCTTAATATATATTGAAGGATATGATCAGGAGGAAGTTTGTGAGATTTTAAATATAAGTTATTCAAATTGTAGAACAACCTTCAGTAGAGCCAAGGAACATTTAAGAATAAAACTAAATGAAAAAGAAAGATGAAAAAGGATAGAGAAAATATGGAAGAATTATTTAAAAGATTAGAAAACCAATGGGATTTTGAAGAATTACCAATTGGTCATGAAGAACGATTTTTAAATAAACTTCAACAATCAAAACAAGAGGAACAAAAAGGTGGATTTTATGGTTGGATTTTAGCCATTGCTGCTGTAATCGTTCTTGGAGTTGGTACTTACTTTTTTTGGTTCCAAAACCAAACCGAAAAACTGGAGAATCCGTTTGAATTTGCTTCCATTGAAACCGTTGAAGCCCGGGATTATTTTGCATCTGTGATTGAACAAGAGCTCAACGTTCTTCAATCCAAAAACAATGAACGCACTCAACCGATTATTGATGACGCATTGCACCAAATGAAAATATTTGAGGCAGATTATGAAATGATTTTAAAAGAACTTCAAAAAAACGGAGATACTAAACAAATTTTTCAAGCCATGATTATGAATTTTCAAGCTCGAATTCAATTCCTTGAAGATGTCCTCAATAAAATAGAAATCATCAATCAACAAAAAAATATTCAAAATGAAAAAACTATCTAAAATACTCATTCTATTGTGGAGTATTACTACACTAGCCTCGGGCACGCCATTGGGTAAATTTACCAAACAAAAAACCATTAAGAAATCAGTTGCTGTCAATCCAAATGCAACACTTGATATTCATAATAAATATGGGAATGTGATGGTCACCACCTGGAATGAAAATACTATCGAAATTGACGTGGTGGTTACATTAATTTCCGATGATGAAAAATGGATTGATAATCGATTGGCTGATATCAATGTCGATTTTAGCGGTGGAAAGAGTCTTTTCGTAGCCAAAACCAACTTTGGCAAACCCCTGAAAACAAGTCGGAATAGTAGTATTGAGGTAAATTATACTGTAAAAATCCCTAAAAATGGAAACTTAAAAGT
>JBKBOP010000183.1:0-2514 GCA_046293575.1 Flavobacterium sp.
AATCCAATGAATACTAATTTTTTAAATGGAGCTATTCTATTTTTCATATACTTTACAAACTAATTTATTAAAAGCGATACCCGAGGTTTAACCCAACACGTGAGATAATATCAGGACTTTTTCCATCTTGAAACAGATTTTTCCCAGCTCCCACAAAAATATCTACACTGATTTTTTCTTTTAGGTAAAATTTATGTCCGATGGCACCTCCCAAAGCTACATCGCTATAATCATAATTTACAGTATCATAAAAAGCAATGCCGTTATTGACCAAACGCTCAAGTTGTCTATAGGAACCTGTATTATATGAAGCAAACACTTCAATAAAATAATAGCGGATTTTACTTTTAGAAAGGGCATATCTCACAAAAGGAATAATTTCATAATCCTCCAATGTTCTGCTATTTCCTTTTTCAAAATCTCTCTTTTGAGATTTGCTATCTACAAGAATACCACTGATTCCCACACTCCAAGAATCACCAATAAACCGTTCATAACTCAATTGATATCTCCCCACAGCAATCGCTGAGGCAACATCAAATTTAATTTCATTATTTCCTAATTGATATTCATTTTGTTCTTGAGCTATCAAAAACCCGGGAACTAACAGCAAAAAAGCAATGTATTTTTTCATAAACTGAAATTAATCGTATGTAAAGATATAAATTGGAAGATATAGAGCAACAGTTTTTTTGATTTTAACGACGAATTACTGCAAGGTCAGTGCTCCAAGAATTTCTTTCGACATAAATGGACCTCCTGGATAGCGTGCGGTGTAGTCCAAGTTCAACCAAATTTGTCCGCGTTCGTCAATGTGATAGTGAATTTCTTTACCCTTACTTTCTTCTATAAAAAGTACTTCTTTGATGAGATAAATCGCCGCATCTAAATCTCCTTTTTTTCCAACCAACATTTCAGGATAAATATGGTCGCCTGTGTGAATCAAACGTGGAATACCTCCGACAGAACGAATACAAGCTGCCATTAAAATAGCATGATCATCACAATCGCCAGAGAAATGAATCAAACTTTCAGATGCCGCAGCAATATACTCTTGGCCTTTAGGATCGCTTACATAATTCCAACGGTTTCTGATTTCCTTAAACACGGCAAAACAATGCACCATCACACGATGTTCAGGCTGTCGTTTGGCATCTTTGAAATGAAGGGTTGTGGCCGTTAAAGCAAAATTTCTAACCTTGGGATGATCGTATTCAACGGCCTTGATGATTTGATTTTTATTAGGAAAAGGCAATAACTTTGAAACAAAAATATCTTGTGGATTGGGGTCAACTGACATGGCGTAAATCATATAGCCATAGTCTTGAAAAACTCCTCCAAACCCGTAGCCACCAAAAATAGTTCCATATAGCAAAATAACAACATACACTAATACCCCAAAAAATAATACTTTTCGAATAGCTTGCAAAAGTAATTGAATCAGAAAAATAAAAATTAAAGCAATGAGAAGACGGTCTAAGTACCAAGGCCAATCGGGTTCAATCAGGTTTTGATGAGCAATGAGAAATAGGGGTATGGCCAACAAAATATTCAATATAAAAATGACCACAGTATCCCAAGGTTTCGTTATTTGAAACTTGGTTTTTAAAGCGTTGAAGTCAATTTTTTTAAGTCCTTGCATGTACAGAAAACGGCAGAAATCAATTATTGATACACCATTTTAGCAAATGTACTTTTTTTATGGATGAGACGTAAGGACATTAATTCATTTTGAACTTTGTTTAACGTTTCGCCTCCCAAGTTTTTTTGTGACCATTCAGTTTTTGATAACCAAGATTGAATGTCCTCTTGTTTTTGAAGGTAACGAGATGCCAAAGTTCTGTCAATACTTGGAATACTTTTAAATTCTGACGTAGTTCTATTAATTATTTTAAGAAGTAATTTTAAGGTTGATTTTTCATGTTCCAACCACTCTTTTCTAGCCACAATCACAAAACAAGGCCATGGAGTGGGGAAGGTATCCAATCTTCTGAAAATGTTTTGGTCCACCAAAGGTTGGGTCATGAATTGTTCCCACATAAAATAATCGGCTTTTTGATTTTGCAATGCTTCAACGGCTCCGTCAATCGTATTGACGATTTCATAGTGAAGTTGTTCTGGGTTCCAGCCTTTTTGTTTAGCATGAACCACCGCCATAAGATGAGAACCTGAGCCCATGCGGGAAATGGCTATTTTGGTTGATTGAAGGTCATCAGTAGTTTGATAAGGAGATGTAAAGGCTACATGAATTCCCCATAACAATGGTGAAGAAACATACTCTTGAACAATCATCGATGGATTTCCATTTTCAATATCTCGAACAATCCCTTCAGTTAGAATCACTGCTATATTAGTAGCTCCGTCTCGCAGCATCTCACACATTTTTCCGGTTCCTTCGGGAACGTCTGTCCATAGTAAATCGATGCCGGCTTCTTCAAATTCACCGTTTTCAATGCATAAATGCCAAGGCAAATTGAAATGTTCGGGAACGCCTGCTATTTTGATGGTTTTCAT
>JBKBOP010000184.1:0-2490 GCA_046293575.1 Flavobacterium sp.
GTTATTAGTTTTCTTGTCAATTTATGAAAGCGGTAAAAGAGAAAAACGGCTGCAACAGTCAGCCCAGCTAAAAGTCCGAGCCAAATGCCCGTAGCCTTTAAAGGCGTATATAATCCTAAGAAAATTGATATAGGAAACCCAATCACCCAATAAGCCACAAAGGTAATATACATGGGAATCTTTACATCCTGCAAACCGCGTAAAGCTCCTAAAACCACCACTTGTAAGCCATCTGAAATCTGAAACACCGCCGCTACTAAAAGGAGTTGAGCAGCTATAGAAACCACCTCCTGATTGTCGGAAAGCTCTAGAGTTTGATCCACATTCAAAAAGAATTCTGGCAACACTTGATGGAAAATGACAAACAATACCGCAAAACCAATTTCTAGTAATGTGGTTAGTAAAAAAATCGATAAAGCCACGGTGCGAAGCTTTACAAAATCACCTAAGCCTTTTTGATTACCTACGCGAATCATAGCGGCAACACTCAATCCCATCGCAAACATAAACGTTAGAGAAGCAAGACTCAACGCAATTTGATTGGCGGCTTGACTCGTGGTGCCCAAAATCCCTGAAAGCCAGACAGCCCCAGTGAACAAGGCCACTTCAAAAAACATTTGCATAGCAGAAGGTGTTCCAAGTCGTACAATCTTTTGCCAAACTTCTCGATGTATTTCAGACCATCTAAATCCAGTAAGATAAGGTTGAAACTTGACTTTACTCTTCATCAGATAATGGATAAATGCCAACATTACAACTCTCGAAATAATCGTTCCCAAAGCCGCTCCAATAATACCCAGTTGTGGAAATATCCAAATTCCAAAAATCAAAAAATAATTGATCACAACATTCACAACATTGGCTAAAATAGTCGCCCACATAGAGTATTTGGTTTCGCTTTTTCCGTCGGCAAATTGCTTATACGCCTGAAACATAATGAGCGGAATCAAAGAGCAGGCAACTATATCAAGATATGGACGTGCCAAAGCCACAACTTCCTCAGGTTGCCCCATGAACATCATAAGCGGTTTGGCCAATAAAATGAGAAGAAACAAAGCTATGCCAAGTGTCGTACATAAAAACAATCCGTTATGAAACACCTTTCTACTGTTTTCCACGGCGTGAACTCCCGAAGCTTCTGCTACCAGTGGAGTAATGGCAGTTGAAAAACCAATCCCTAAAGACATAGCAATAAACACAAAACTATTGCCCAAGGAAACCGAAGCAAGTTCTGTGGCTCCCAATTGTCCCACCATTACATTATCAACAATTCCGACCACGGTATGACCTAACATCCCTAAAATGATGGGATAAGCCAAACGCATATTATAACCAAATTCACGGGTGTATACACTCCAATTCATGGCGGCAAAGGTAGGGGAAAATAAAAATAGTTTTGGTGAATACTTTTGAGTTTATATCAGAATTCTTAAGTCTACAAACTCAAAAAATAAGTACATTAGCCTAATGCGAAAATTACTTTTATTTTTAATTTATTTTGCAATATCCTATGCACTAACCGCCCAATCCCTTCAAGACACCACTGCCTTAAAGGAAGTGATCTTACAATCTACACCCGTTAGACAACCGGGCTTTAAAAGTCCGGCATCAGTAAGTGTGATTCAGGCGGAAGCTATTGGTCGCACCGATGGGGTGATATTGACCCCGCTCTTGAACACAATTCCGGGGGTGTTGATGCAACAAGGGAACCTCAACACCAACCGCATTACGATTCGTGGAGTGGGTGCCAGAACTCCTTTTGGCACTAGTCGCATCAAGGCCTATTTGAATGACATTCCATTGAGCTCTGCCGAAGGTGAAACCATACTAGAGGATATCGACACCGAATGGCTTCATCAGCTTGAAATTTTAAAAGGGCCCAACGCCACAGCCTTCGGGGCAGGCACTGGCGGTGTGATTGCATTGCATACAAATATACCTGACGATGAACTCACTCAGGTTTCAACACAAAGTCAATGGGGAAGTTTCGGTTTGTGGAGGTATGGTATTCAAGCCATACACCGAGATAGTCTCACCGACATGCGATTGGGGTATGCCCGTCAGGAAGCTGATGGTTTTCGGCAAAACAGTGCTTATGAACGAGACCAACTCTTTCTACATTTAGACCATGCAACCGATCCAAAAGGAATTCTTAGTGTGTTGGCATTAGCAACAAGGGTGAAGGCTTTTATCCCTAGCTCCATCAATCGGACGGATTTTGAAAATAATCCAGAAGTAGCTGCTGCCAACTGGCTAGCCGCTCAAGGTTATGAAGCCTATCAACGTATGATATTGGGATTGAGCTATCAGAGAAACTTTTCTGAACAATGGGAAGGACGCATCTCTGTTTTTCAACAGTACCGCATAGGCGATGAACCTAGACCCTTTGATATTCTTCTGGAAAAAACACAGAATATCGGACTTCGAGCCGTGTTGAACCATACCACCCGATGGTGGGACAGAAAAAGCACACTCAGTTTTGGCACCGAA
>JBKBOP010000185.1:0-2475 GCA_046293575.1 Flavobacterium sp.
ACATTGACAAAACTGAAGCGTGCACTCTTGCATTGGCAGAGAATCTTGCTCCTTCAATTCTATTACTTTCGATTTTAATGGGACGACCTTCTCTTGTTTTAACTAGAATTTGGGCAAAATCGAAACCATCAAACATTGTGGTAGCATAATAATCTGCAATACCTGGGATGATTTCCTCGGGTTGCACCACATAAGGAATGGATTTAATAACCGGACCTTCACAAGCTGCTAATGAAGCAGCGGCTGTACTAAATCCAACATATTTTAAGAAATCACGTCTTGTGGTTGAAGAATTTGACAACCCTTCTTTATCTCCTAAAAATTCATCTACAGGAATTGGTTCCGTAAATTCATTTTGTTGCAAGGTAGACACCAATGAACTATTTTCATTTAGCTCTTCAACGCTTTTCCAGTACTTTTTATTCGATGACATACTGTATGTTTATTTGCTTCTTAAATTCGATTAATAATGACACTTTCCACACTCAAGACCACCCATGTCGGCTACAGTAAGCCTTTCCTTGCCGTTCTTTTTGGCAAGTTCTTCATGTATTTTTTTATAGTAGTCATTGTCTTTTAAATTAATATCTGTTTCACGGTGACAGTTGATACACCATCCCATAGTTAATGGAGAGTGTTGATACATGATTTCCATTTCTTCAACTGGGCCATGACAAGTTTGACATTCAATACCTCCAACATTTACGTGTTGAGCATGATTGAAATAGGCAAAATCAGGTAAATTATGAATTCTCACCCACTTTACGGGTTTGGTGTTGCCAGTATATTGTTGCAAATCCGTATCCCAGCCCACTGCATCGTAGAGTTTTTGAATTTCACCATCATAAAAAGCTTTGCTATATTCTGGAGTAGCTGTAGATTCTGCCACTTCGGCTATATTTTTATGACAGTTCATACAAATATTTAAAGAAGGGATGTTGGAGTGTTTGCTTTCTCTTGCTGCAGAGTGACAATATTTACAATCAATACCGTTGTCACCAGCATGAATCTTGTGTGAATAATGTATAGGTTGAATAGGCTCGTATCCTTGATCCACGCCGATTTGCATCATCCAGCCGTAAGCAAAATAAGCACTTGCTAGCAATAAAAATATTACAGATACTAAAACTAAAAATTGATTTTTAGCAAAAGCTTTCCAAATTGGAATAGTTGGTTCTTTAGGAGCTATTTCAATACCATTTGCTTGGGCAATCCTAGTTAAAACATTTCTAACTAAAAACAACATGACTACTAACATTCCCAACACTAAAGCTAGAGCACCTAAAATCACTTCATTTGAAATACCACCAGCTGCACCTGCTTGTCCGCCACCTGCTTGATCAGCAACTGCTACTACAGGCTCTGGCTTAGGTTCATTGGTATAGGCAATAATGTTGTCAATATCCTCATTACTCAACTGAGGAAAAGCATTCATCACTGATTGGTTATATTCATTGAATATTTTAACCGCACGAGCGTCTCCCGATTTGATTAATTCAGAACTGTTTTTGATCCATTTGTACAACCATTCCATTTCATACTTATCACCCACTCCTCTGAGTGCAGGCCCTGTCATTTTTCTGTCTAAATGGTGACATGCTGCACAATGCTGATTAAACAGAGCCTTACCAGCAGCGGCGTCCTGTGCAAAGATGTTTACAGAAAAAGTTAGGTATAAAGCAAGACTGTAAAGTAAGAATCTTGTCATGGAATGAGGTTTGCTCACCTTTTTCATATGGTATATATAATTTGACTGCGGTTTTTGGTATGATTTTTTCAGTAAACCCCAACAGAATCGGTACTTATTTCAAAATCTGCACAAAAATACGATTATTGAATTATTTTAAAAACCAATATCATCAAGCAAATAATAATTTATATTAATTCTAAATAAAATCAATCTCCCAAAGAAGCCCATAATGTTTTACATTTGCATTAAAATCAATTTATTATAGAAATGACTTTCAACAAAACTTTCAAAAAGGCCTATTTCATCTGTATTTTTTTAACACTAAATACTGTGGTTTTGTCTCAAAGTGTTAGCATTGAGCAAGAGCCCGAATTTCAAGAAATGCTGAATGAAAAAAGAAAAATAAACGCCTCGTTAAACATTAGTGACCGATGGAAAATTCAAATTTTTTCGGGGAATAACGAAAGTTCAAGAAAAGCTCTGACTGATTTTAGAAAAGAATTCAAGTCGGTTGATGCCACTATCATTTTTCAAACCCCAAATTATAAGGTAATTGCAGGTAACTTTAGGGCAAGGATAGAAGCAGAAAGAGTATTGCTTGAAGTCAAAAACAAATATCCAGACGCATTTCTAATTAAACCAGATAAATAAAAAAATCCCGGAAATCCGGGATTTTTTTTACTTTAATTTTTTCTTGACCTCCACTTCTTGGAAGCCTTCGATTAAATCATTTATTTCAATATCGTTGTAATTCTTAATCTGAATACCGCAATCATAACCTTTGG
>JBKBOP010000186.1:0-2434 GCA_046293575.1 Flavobacterium sp.
GTAAATATCTTTATCCAATTGTAATTCTTTTACAATGGAAGATAATAATCGTACGCTATCCTGAGAGTCATAAATCGTAAAATTGGAAGGATACCCCAATTTATCTGCTTCGCTTCTTAGAATTCTCGCAAACACCGAATGGAATGTTCCCATCCATAAATTTTTGGCTTCCCCTGCTCCAACGATTCCTGCAATACGGTTTTTCATCTCCCGGGCGGCTTTGTTGGTGAAGGTGAGAGCCAATATATTAAAGGCATCCACGCCTTGATGCATTAGATAGGCAATTCTCATGGTGAGTACCCTTGTTTTTCCGGAACCTGCACCAGCAATGACAATCATGGGGCCGTTTACTTGAAGTACGGGTGCTCTTTGGGCTTCATTCAATTGGTCTAAATACTTTTGCATAGTTTTGGGTGAAAGTCCTCAAAAATACTTTACTCCTTTTAGACATCCAATTAAAAAGCAATTGTTTTATCAACGAATGTACTATTTTTGCACAGAGTCCTAGCCCCGATTGGAACGGCATCCTCCCGACGTGTCGGGAGATACAGTGGAAAGCGGGAAATAGCTCCAAAAAAAACATCAAATATGAGTAATCAAGAACTTTTTCAACTGCTGGCTTATACTTTTCCGGCTATTATCACGGCGGTCATTGCTTATTTCTTTTTTAAAATGCATACCGAAAACGAGGAAAAAAGACGTCGGTATTTGTTGCATAAAGAACACCATAAGGATGTTTTACCTTTGAGATTGCAGGCCTACGAACGAATGGCCTTGTTTTTAGAACGTATTCATCCCGCTAAATTACTCATTAGAGTGACTCCTTTTAGTGATGATAAAAATGATTATGAACGCTTGTTGACGCACCACATTGAACAGGAATTTGATCATAATCTCGCTCAACAAATCTATATTTCTGATGAATGTTGGACGGTTATCAATACCGCTAAAAATTCTACCATTCAGAACATTCGCAAAGCCAATATGAGCGATAAGGTGGATAGTGCCAATAAACTAAGGGAAGTCATTTTAAGCGACTTATTCGATAAAACGGCTCCTAGTCAAACGGCTTTGAGTTATGTGAAGAGTGAAGTCGTTCAATTGTTTAGTTAATCTTCGAGTAATCGATGTAGGTTTTTCTTTTCTTCATTGTTTAATTCTGAAAGCAATTCACTAAGGAATTTTTTATGTGGTTCGCTTTTGATAAGTTCTCTTAACTGATTTCTTGCGAATAATGTAAACTGCCATTTATGATGTGTGGTTGCATTCACTAAATGTTTTAACACATTTTGATCATTTGGATTGAGATACAAAAGATTGGTCAAGGCATTTTGTCTTACTGAAGAAGTATATTTTGATGAAGCATATCTCAAGAGTTCATCATAAAAATACACCTTCTGTTCATTTTCATAGTCTGGTGTAATTAAGGCCAAAGTCAACCAAAGTATTCGTAGATTTTTATCGTGAAAACCCACCCAATCTTTTGAGAGATTGAGGTATTCTGTTCGTTTTTCGGTTTGTACCCTCCATAAAGTTCCCTGAGCTATTTCCTTGGTTAAATACGACTTATCTTGAAGTAAACTTTCGTAAAATGGCAGGATTTCTTCTGGAATTTCGGTGACGGTTTGAGCAAGTGTTTGTCTGACTTTTAAAGAACCCGTTCTGAATGCTCTAAGTAAAAAAGCTTTTTTCTGTTCATAGGGCACTTCGAGTAACTGCTCAAGGACTTCCTGTTGGATAATTTCTGGACTATCTGGATGCAGTAGTGCCAACAGTCGATCACTTTTCTCATCAAAGGGTATTTCTTGCCATTCTATGAGTTCGAGATAACGGGCTACCACTCCATTCTTTTTGAGATAGCCAATTGCTTCATGAATTCTAAATCCTGGAGTTTCCAACCAATCTCTTTTGAATTTTTGGATGTCTACTTTGGATACTTTTTGCACTTCTGATAAGAATTGATCCGTCGTAGCAGTGAAATATGCATACTTTTTTAGAAAACTTTTTACTGCTTTTTGAAAAGCTTCTTTCCCCATTTGTTCTCTTAAAACATGAACAGCCCATGCCCCTTTTTGATAAAATGTGAGCGAGCTTGCTTTTTCATTAAGGATAGGGATTGTATCAGTTCTAGAAACCCGTTGCAAGCGTTCGGCCATTTCGTATAATTCAAGATAGAAAAAGTCATCTCCAAACAGGTGTCGCTCTGAAAGCAAAGCATAATAGGTTGCAAAACCCTCCTGTAACCAATGATGCTTACCCGACTGAGCTGTTACCAAATTCCCAAACCACTGATGGGCCAATTCGTGAGCATTGACGTTGGTGTATGTTTTATCATTATAACCAATTTCGTCCACCACAAAATCTTGTGCGAAGATTGTTGAAGTCGTATTTTCCATGCCGGAATAGAGAAAATCACGAACCGGAACTTGGCGGT
>JBKBOP010000187.1:0-2396 GCA_046293575.1 Flavobacterium sp.
GCTCCCATCATGTTGCCGATATCGGTCATTGCGACCGCAGGCATTTTCTGCTTTACGGCTGCTTTTACCAAATCAGATACTGAAATGGTTGATTGTAATACTGAAAATTGGGTGTGATTATGAAGATGTACAAAATCAATGTCTTCGAGTTCTTTTCGATTTTGTTCAATTTCTTTTTTGGAGATTTTTTGATCTTCCAGTGCAAGTTGCTTGCGTAGTGTTTCTGAGGCTACTTTGAGGTTAACATGCTTTAAACCAATGGCTGGTATAGCTCCTGGATACTTCGCTTGAAACTCTTGAAAAAAACGTTGGTCTACCTTGAGTTCCTCTTTGGTAAACACCTCTCTTTTGACAAGTTCCAAAAAACATCTAGTGGTAGCCTCAACATCCGCTACAGCATTATGAGCTTCGGCAAAAGGTTCGCCAAACAAATATTCGTGTAATTCCGTTAAAGTGGGCAGTTTAAACTTTCCTCCTCTACCTCCAGATAATTTGAGTAATTGTGCTGTAATTTCCGTACACGTATCTAAAACTGGTAACTGATTAAATGTTGTTTCCACTCCATACCGATAGAACTCGCAACCCATAATGTTGACGTCGAAACCCACATTTTGCCCCACAATGAAACGGGCTTTTGAAACCACTTCATTAAATTTCTCCAACACTTCAGTGATTGAAATCCCTTGTTGTTGAGCTAATTCAGTAGAAATGCCATGCACACGCTCGGCATCATAAGGAATATTAAACCCATCTGGAGCAATTAAATAATCTTGATGCTCTAGAAGATTCCCCATCTCGTCATGCAATTGCCAGGCAATTTGAACTGCTCTTGGCCAATTGTCAATGTCTGATAAAGGTGCATTGTAATTTTTAGGTAATCCGGTAGTTTCTGTATCAAAAATTAAAAACATAAAGCGGGCAGATAATCATTAAAAGGTCTATCGAGTTATAAAGATTTGGAAATTCTATATTTAAAATTGAGTAAAATCAAGGTCTTATTTCCAAGAATCTATATTTTCAAAAATACATTTTCAACAGGTAGATGGCAAAATTATTTATTAACAAAAAAACCACGCCAAAAAGGCGTGGTTTGTATCCATTATATCGAAAAATACTAGTATCTTCCTCTGTTTCCACCTCCGTAGTTTCCTCCACCACGGTTGTTACCGCCACCAAAACCACCACCGCCACCTGAGCGATTGTTGTTATTGAAGCTTCTTCTTTCGCCTTCCGGCTTCGGCTCTGATTTGTTTACAACCAATTCACGACCTTGAACCGTTGAACCGTTAAGTTCTTCGATAGCATTTTGTGCTTCGTCGTCGTTTGGCATTTCCACAAATCCAAAACCTTTACTTCTTCCCGAAAATTTATCGGTTACTATTTTAACAGAGTCTACAACTCCATAAGTCTCGAAAGACTCTCTTAAATCTGCTTCCTCCATACTCCAAGGAAGACTTCCAACAAAAATGTTCATAAAAATAAATTAAAATTCTTAAGGCAAAGGTAGTCTATAAAGTACCACAAAGTTCATTTTGAAGCATTTATTTTTAAAATAAAAAACCATCACAATTAAGTGATGGTTAAAAAAGTAAAAATATTTTGTATTTATTCCGTTGGCAAAAGTGGTACTTTATAAAAATTACCATATTGGAAATTTAAAAACTCACCCCCAATTGGATTATTATTAATATTCACTGCATTAAATCGAAAAGTACCGGTAATGGTATTCGTTTCAGCATCAAACTCTTTTACTTTAACCTCTCCAACTCCACCGATATTTACGCCAGTGGTGTAGAATAATTCGTTTTCTCCTATCGTAATACTATAATTGGCAACTCTATTTACATTATTCCCTAAAACATAGGTGCCATTATTTTTTGAAGGTATTTTTAATTCTAAAAGTTGATCTCTTACTCGACCTGTGATGGTCACTCTTCCAGCTTCGTTGATTGTTCCACGAACATCAATTGCTCTCCATGTAACATTGTCTAATTGTCCCTGAATGCCTGGGGTGCTGAATTCTACATTTTCTTCACAAGATATACATGTGATAAAAACAAAAAATAGGATACTAATTCTTTTCATTGTAATAAGCAGGTAAAGTTTCCACAAAAATAGTTTTTCTAGGGAATTATAGAAGTTTTTTTAAAGATATTCGATGAAACTTATTGTTGCCCTTGTCTTTAGCTGTAAATATTTACAACAATCATAAAAACAATTGAAAAGTTTTGTATCTTTGCCGCCTTAAATAACCGAGGTCGGGTACCTCAAATTAATCAAAAGATTATGCCAGTACGTATTAGATTACAAAGACATGGTAAAAAAGGGAAACCTTTTTACTGGATTGTGGCTGCTGATTCAAGAGCCAAAAGAGATGGTAAATTCCTAGAGAAAAT
>JBKBOP010000188.1:0-2394 GCA_046293575.1 Flavobacterium sp.
AGATGTGACTTATAGAAGCTTGTCGGGATTGAACCTAATCTACTCTGATTTTGTAGAGATGCCCTCAATGTTGTTGGAAAAATGGACTTACGAGCCTCAATTTTTAGCTAGGGTTGGTAAACACTACCAAACCGGACAAGCCATTCCTAAAGATATGATTGATAAAATTATTCGAAACAATAAAGAAGGAAGAGCCCTTAATGCGGCTCAATTTATGATTTCTGGAGCTGCTGCAGATATTGCTTTACATGCAATGCAGAAGCCTATAAATTTCGATTTGTGCAAATGGGAAACTAAATTTATGGAGGATTATTCCTTTTTACCTATGGTAGAAGGCTCATGTCACATCCCTTCATTCAATCATATTTTTTCGTATGGTTATGCATCAGGGTTTTATACCTACGATTGGTCAGACATGATGTCGTGGGATGTTTTCAATGAGTTCAAAAAGAACGGCATTTTTGATCCTGCAACTGCCAAAAAACTCGAAAAGGAGATATTGTCGAAAGGTGGTACTTCACATCCAAGTAAGCTATTCAAAAACTTTATGGGTAGGGACATGAGTATCAAAGCATTTTTGGAGAGTTTTGATGAGTAATAAATTAGTTTATATGAAAAAGATTATAACATTTTCAGCATTATGGCTTATCCTTGTTGGAGGCCAATCGTTTGGGCAAAATCCACTTTTGGAACCCTACGACACTCCACACGGTATCATCCCTTTTGAAAAAGTGAAATTAGAGCACATTCTTCCGGCATTTCGTCAAGCTCTCCAAGAAGATAAACAAACAATAAAGACTATTATTGATAATAGAAAGCCTGCTGATTTCAGTAATACTATTATCCCTTTTGTAAAATTAGGCAGTAAAAGACAAGTTATTTCTTTTTACACCAATGTCATCAACCATGCTTATGGTTCGGAGGAGATCAATCAGGTCAATGCCGAAGTCAGAAAACTGTACACAGAGTATTTGGACGAAGTACGCTATAATGCAAAACTATTTGATCGTATAAAATCCATCTACGAAAAAAAAGATCGTCTTAACTTATCTCAAGAAGAACAAACAGTTTTAGACAATACATACAGTTGGTTTGTGAGAAGTGGGATGGGTGTGTCTCAAGAAAAACAGGAAAGACTAAAACAGATTCGAAGTCGGCTATCAGAGTTATCAAACCAATTTGGTCAAAATGTCATCAAAGACAGAGACCGAGATTTTTTTCTTTTAACGCAAGAGAAAGATTTAATCGGATTGCCAGAATGGGTTATAGCCTCAGCTGCTGATTATGCCCGTGAAAAAAATGTTGAGGGTTGGGCATTCAAAAATCAAGGTGCACTTTCATTTCAATTTATAGAATATGCTGAACGCAGAGATTTGAGAGAAAAATTGATGCGTCAAGGAATGCTGATTGGTAATAATGATAATGAATATAACAATCTGGAAAAAGCGAAAGAAATTTTGAATCTAAGGTTGGAAATGACCACTATTCTGGGATATAACTCTTATAGTCAGTATGTGCTTGAAGATACTATGGCTGAAAGCACAGACCAAGTGATGCATTTTATTAATACTACAAAGAATAAGGTCAAAGAGGCATCACTTAAGGATTTGCAAAAAATTAAGGACTTTGCAAAATCTATTGGATTTGATGATGAATTGCAACAATGGGACTTTCCATATTATGACAAAAAATATTCAGCAACACGATTACAGTTTAATTCTGATGATATCATGCCTTGGCTACCAGTGGAGCCTATCATCAAATCATGTTTTGAAATGATCCAAGAAATGTTTGGAATAACGTTTAAAGAGAACCAACAACTTCCAAAATATCATCCAGATATTATTCCGTATGAAATCTTTGACGAAAGTGGAAAGATAAAAGCGGTTATGTATCTTGATCTTTATGAAAGAGAGGGTAAAGTAGGTGGTGCTCGGTTAAGTACATTGAGATTACAAAACAAAGAGCAAGGTGAAAATCAAATTCCGGTTATGGTCAATCTTTGTAATTTTCAGAATCCGGTAGCTGATGCTCCTTCATTGATGAATATATATGATCTTTCTACATTCTTACATGAGTTAGGTCATGGATTGCATAATGTATTATCTGACGTAACATACAGGAGTGTTTCGGGTTTAAATCTTAGATATAGTGATTTTGTGGAACTGCCCTCCATGTTATTACAAAAATGGACTTACGAACCGGAATTTTTAACACGTGTACCGCGTCACTATCAAACGGGAGAAGCCCTATCTCAGGAAGTAATAAAAAAAATTGTGCAGAGCGAAAAAGAAAATAAAGCCTTCTTTACCATGAATTTTAGTATTCCCTACGAAGCTCTAGATATAGCACTTCATGATATTCGTGAACCTATGAAAGACAATTTATGTGATT
>JBKBOP010000189.1:0-2389 GCA_046293575.1 Flavobacterium sp.
TCCCTCCATAATGTTTTGAAGACGCTTTTTCACTAAAGTCCTTCGCAAGGTTGAAATTCTATCTGTGAATAAAATACCTTCAATATGGTCATATTCATGCTGAATCACACGAGCAATCAATCCGTCAAAAGTTTCTGTATGATGTTGAAATTGTTCATCCTGATAAGTAATTGTTATTTTCTCTTTTCGGATAACATCTTCTCTTACGTCTGGAATACTTAAACAACCTTCATTAAAAGCCCATTCTTTGCCTTCTTCGGCTGTAATCTTAGCATTAATGAATGTTTTCTTAAACGTCTTGAGTTGGATTTTATCATCTTCACTAAAATCTTCACCCTCCGAAAAAGGTTCTGTATCCACTATAAACAATCTAATGGGAAGTCCGATTTGAGGTGCGGCCAAACCAACTCCATAAGCATAATACATAGTTTCATACATATTAGCAATTAACTCATCAAGTTTTGCATAGTCAGGAGTTATATCGTCTGCTTTTTTTCGCAAAACGGGTTCTCCATAACCATAAATCGGTAGCATCATAATTTAAAATTTCCCTGATTGGGATGCAAAAATAATAAAAAGTTCAAGTTATTCGGATGAATAACTTTCTTAAAAAACTTGGAAACAAAATCTCTTGGGGTTTATATCATTTTTCTAGTTAGAAAATCTTGTAGCAAAATGGTGGCAGCAATTTCATCTACCAAGGCTTTGTTCTGTCGTTGTTTTTTTCTTAAACCACTATCAATCATGGTCTGGAAAGCCATTTTAGAAGTAAACCGTTCATCCATTCGAATCACTTTTATTGCGGGATACAATGAAGAAAATTTTTCAGTAAATGCATTGATGGCAGCAGCACTTTCAGAGGGAGTTCCGTCCATTTGTTTAGGTTCGCCAATAATCACTTGGGTAACATTTTCTTTTGAAAAATAAGTTTTCAAAAAAGTAAATAACTCTGTTGTGGGGACGGTCGTCAATCCCGAAGCAATGATTTGTAGTTCATCGGTTACGGCAAGTCCGGTTCTTTTGGTTCCATAATCTATGGCGAGGATTCTTGGCATCTTATAATGATTCTTTGTATTTGATGAAACCAAAAACTGTAACTATTTTGTTTTCAATATCAATTAAATAAACACAAACATAGCCTTTGAAAACGTAATCTCTGATAACATCATTATCAAAATGAATGGATTTTTTAAAATGAAATGGATTTTTTAAGTCTTTAATGAGATTTTTAATTAGATCAGATTTAAACTTTCTAGCTGCATTTGGTTTATCCCTAGCAATATATTCAACTTGTTCATTCAATGCCAATAAAAAATCTTTTTCAAATCTAATCCTCATATTTAGAAATAGTTTTTTCTAAATAATTATTTAGTTCATCGACAGAATAATACTTGGCAGTTCCATTAGCAATTTTTTCTAAAGTGGCTTCAAGTTTTTTCTTATCACTTTTAAAAGACTCATCTTCAATAAAAATTTTGTATTCGCTTGACGGAAAATTATTTAAAAATTCAACGATTTTGATTTTGATGTTTTGTTCGCAATTAATTCTTATTATTTCCATAACAAATAGTTTTTACAAATATCATCATTATTTCATAGTTTCAAACCTTGCCAGTGGTGCCATTCTGGCTTTGTTCAGCGATAATTTGCCATCTGCCAAAGAATAGTTATCAACCGTTTCTAATACCTTTGCGAATTCTTGTTCTGTATTCATGTCATCACAAGCCATCATCGTTGAAGCCACTTTGGAAAACTTGATTCTCAGGGCATCTTCTTTTAATTCATAGCTTCCCATCATGTTGTTACAACCTGCATAAGCAGCAAATCTATTCTCTTTGTTGAGTTGAAGAAAATGCTCCTTTGCATTAGCATCTTTTTTCGCTATCGGCTTTCCGTTGAGTTCAACCAACTTCCATTTTGTTCCCAATACGGGTGATGAAAGATTCGTTTTTTGTTGTTTTCCGTTTGTAGCGTTTTTTACATGTTCATTGATTTGGTTCATAAGCTCTTCATCAGTAATAGAAATTTCTTGAAGTTCCTTTTGCAGCAAGTATTTTCTGCCGAGTTCACCCGTAATGCGATTTCCTTGAAGATCAAGCTGGATTAAACCATTTTCAACAACCTTATATTGATTTGTACCGCCATCTAAATTAGAAAGTACAATAGTACTCCCATCCTCTTTCCATGCATAGGTTCCTTTGTATTCAAAAGGTGTTTTTGATTTTCCTAAATAAAGCATTTTTAATTCATAATTGGTTTCATCAACGAGTGCAAGTGTAGTTTCAATACCCGCACAATCAGCACATGGCACCACTCCTTTATAAGTTCCCAAATAATCCAGAGAAAGTTGCGATGTATGATGGTCTATCACCACTGAAGTACTGTCTGA
>JBKBOP010000190.1:0-2383 GCA_046293575.1 Flavobacterium sp.
CGCCCTTTACCGTGGTTTTAAATTAGCAACTGGTGCGGTATTGGTAACTGTAGATAGTGACTCTGTTGTTAACAAAGATACGTTGCGAAATATTGTAAGTCCGTTTGTCAAGAACAAGAACTGTGGGGCAGTTGCTGGAAACGTTCGAGTATTGAATCGTGAAAAAGCCTTTATCCCAAGAATGTTAAATGTGAGTTTTGCTTTTAGTTTTGAATTTATTCGTTCCGCACAAAGTAGATTAGGTTCTGTGTTATGTACACCAGGAGCTCTTGCTGCCTACAAAAGAGAAGCGGTTATGAATTGTTTAGAGGACTGGATGAATCAAACCTTTATGGGACAACCCACTGACATTGGTGAAGACAGAGCTATGACCAATATGATTTTAAAACAAGGATTTCAAGTATTGTTTCAAAGAAATGCATTGGTGTACACCAACATTCCTGAAAAATATAAAAACCTTTACAAAATGTTTATCCGTTGGGAAAGAAGTAACGTTCGTGAAAACATCATGATGAGTAAGTTTGCTTTTGGAGACTTTAGAGAAGGACCCAAAAACGGAACCAGATTGTTATTACTAAACCAATGGTTGAGAATTATTTTATCCTACCCATTGATTATTCTCATGATGGTATTCATAGTCACACATCCCTTGTTGTTCTTGAGTGGTACGTTGGTGGGTATTTTAATATTCTCAAGTATTCAAGCAATTTTTTACGCCAAGAGACACCATTGGGCCGAATCATTCTGGGCCTATCCTTATAGTATCTTTTATGCCTTTACTTTATTCTGGATAACGCCGTATGCAATTGCAACAGCAAGCAGAAGAGGTTGGTTGACAAGAGGGTAGTATTTAGTTATATCTTTTATTTTAGGGTTGTGAAGCAGGTATAAGTCGAATTATTTCCTGCTTCACTTTTTATATTAATAAATCCCTAAAAGATGGAAAAAATCAAGTGTAATCCTGTACATTGCTAATTGAAAAGATTGTTTATTTAAAAATATGACGCCCAAAAAACAGAAATTTTCTTTGAAAGGCACCATCATGCTCACCATTCTATTGGGTGGTTTAGCCGTTTTGGGAAGTTATTGGGTGTATCAACATACGTTCAATCAGATGAATACTGCCATTGAACAACTGAAAGAACCCAATCAAAAACTGCGAGCGGTCAATGATCTTCTAATTGAAGTTGCCCAATCTGGGAATATGTTTAAAAACACCATTTTATTAAAAAGCAATTCTTCATTTCAGGCTTTTTTAGATCAAAATGAAAGAATGCACCAATCACTTGACACCTTGCAATATTTTTGTCGTGACAATGCTTTTCAAACCTCGGCACTTGATTCTGTGGGTAAATTACTCGATGAGAGAATTGTTCTTTTCCGGGATTATGTAGCTTTTCGATGGAAATTGCAACGGGAAAACCCCATGTATGATAGAATCTCTGAACTAGATTCCATTATCATAAAGCAACAAAGCGAATGGAAGCAAAATAGTGAAATTACCCAAACGGTAGTACAAACGACCACTGTGATTGAAAAGAAGACAAGAAGTGAAGGTTCAAATGATGGATTTTTTAAGAGGTTGTTTTCTAAAAAGAAGCCAGAAACTCCAGTGGAAAAAGAATCAACCATGGTATATGAAACTCCTTTGGAAATAACCATTGATGTCCCAAAAAATGATAGTTTGCTCAATCAAGCAGAGAGTATCCTTAAGGAAATGGATCGGATTCAAAAAGTTCGTAACCAAAAATTTAACGAAAAAGAATCTGAACTTGCGGCCTTTGAGTCAGCTTTTTCTCAGAGTATTTTAAACTTACTAAAAGCGGTGGAACAAGAGCTAATTCTTCAAACCGAAGATACTTTCCAACAGACCAATAGTCTCATCGGTACGAACCTAAAATGGTATATCATTCTCATTATTGTGTTTCTATTAGCCACTGCAATCCTCACTTGGGTGATTCTAAGTGATGTCACCAAAACCCATCGGTATAAATTGCAATTGGAAGCCGCTAATCTTCAAGTGGCCCAACACAGCCAATCAAAAGAACGGTTTTTATCCAATATGAGTCATGAAATCAGAACGCCGCTACAATCTATTATTGGGTTTTCTGAACAACTTTCACAGCAACAGCAACCCGATCGGGACTCACTCTCTATCATGCAACATTCGGCTGAACATCTTTTGCAAATTGTGAATGAAATTCTAGATTATAGTCAACTGGTCTCTGGTAAGTTTCAAATTCACCACTACCCTTTTCAACCCCAAAAGGTGGTGAATGATTGTTATGCAATGCTGCAACGTCAGGCCCAAGTAAAAAATTTAGATTTCGTGTTAGACAACCGACTTCCAGAGGACTTATATGTGAAAAGTGATGCCTTTCGA
>JBKBOP010000191.1:0-2374 GCA_046293575.1 Flavobacterium sp.
TCCTTTTCAAGAAAAAACGTTTCACGGGGTGCATTTGATTCATTGCCACGACCCGGAATATAAATACGGCACCTTCGGACAGTTTATCTATGATTATAATTGTATTAAAGATGCTAGAACAAGAGACTTTGACATTATTTTACAACTAGGCTACACCAGCAATTCCATCTGGTTTTTTCTACTTCCTAAAAAATCAATTATCATTACCAATATGGATGGCATCGAATGGAAACGCTCCAAATACAACCGCTTGGTGCAACAGTTCCTTCGGTTTGCCGAACGTCTAGCAGCAGTTTCAAGTGATTATCTGGTTTCAGACTCCATCGGTATACAAAAGTTCCTTAAAAATCGCTACGGAAAAGAGTCGACCTATATTGCTTATGGAGCTCATCCTTTTGACCAACCCGACCCTTCGGTCTTGGACGAAATGAATCTTAAGGAAAATGAGTATTATATGCTGATGGCTCGTTTTGAGCCAGAGAATAATTTTGAGATGATTTTAGACGGTATCGTAGCCTCTGAAATGAAATTACCAGTTTTGGTCGTGGGCAATCACAATACTCCTTACGGAGAAAAACTAAAAAGTAAATATGGCAAATATGATTACCTAAAATTTACGGGGGGGATTTATGATTTAAAGAAGCTAAACAACCTTAGGTATTTCACAAAAGCCTATTTTCATGGACATTCCGTGGGAGGAACGAATCCATCCTTATTGGAAGCCATGGCCTCACAAGCGTTTATTTTTGCTCACAACAACGATTTCAATCGTGGTGTTTTACAAGAAAATGCATTCTACTTTAAAAACCCGGAGGAGGTAAAAAATCTGATGATTTCCGTAAAAAAAGAATCTTACGGTCATTTTATTTCTAATAACTTTACAGCCATAAAGGAACAATTTAACTGGAACATCATCAATGGAGACTATCTTTCACTCTTTGAACAATGCATGGCAACTTCTCCTAAGAGAAGGCAAAGCTAATCCCGGACTTCCTTTTTTAATTATTCTATCCTTCTCGATTCCTTTGGGATTTGCCGTAAGCAATATTGCTATGGTCCTTTTTTTGGTTGCTTCTTTCTTGAATTTGAGAAATCAAAAATTAAAGTTGGAGCGTTATTTTTTAGTACCAATAGTTCTTTTTGTTTGGATTGTAATCTCTATTATTTGGACCGAAGATTATTCAAAAACACTTCGAGGAATTACTAAAATGTTACCCTTTTTACTCCTTCCTTTACCTTTTTTACTGGGTTATTCAATCTCCAAGTTTCAAAGAGATTTTTTGCTAAAGTGTTATGCTTATTCTATGTTTGGTTTTGCGATTTTTTATCTTTTAAAAGCTATATTTCGGTTTTTTATCTCAGGAAACATAAATGTTTTTTTTTATCATGAACTAGTCACATTTGAGTTAAATGCCATTTATGTCTCTGTCTTTTTTGTATTGGCTTTTTTTATACTCATACAGCAAAAGAAAAGTTTTATCAACACCGTAGGCTGCTTTACATTACTTATTTTGTTATTGTTGCTATCATCGAAAAATGCAGTGGTTGTCTTTGGTTTGTTGTTTTTAGTTTACATGTTTAGAAATAGAGACAGCATCGTTCTCAATAACAAGATGAGATGGATAGGCATAGTGTCAATAGTTCTAATTCTTGCAACATCAATTCATTTTACAAAAAGATATTCCGATGAAATTACTGTTCAAAGGTCAAAATTTGAAAACCCTCAAAAGGATTCCGTAAATCCTGACGGCACTCATAATGTGAGCTTGTATGAAGCTTGGAGCAATGAAAAGTTTACTCAAAATGATTACTTCACAGGTATCTCTTTAAGGGTGTATTTGGTTCGGGTTTTTAAAGAAATGGTTCAAGAAAGAGACCAATGGTATCTAGGTACAGGATATTATGCAACAGACACTTACTTAGAAAAAAGCGTTGAACAAAAAGGAATGTATCCTGAGTATAATAGATTTAATTTTCACAATCAGTACATTCAAATTTTCGCAGAGCTAGGAATACTTGGTTTCGCATTATTGATACTACTTCTTTTTAGAACACTTTATATCTCATTAAAAACGAAAGATTTTACCACTTTTGTTTTCTCAATTCTTATGATAAGTTTATTTTTGACAGAATCTTTCTTTCATCGACAACGTGGGGTGCTATTTTTTATCCTATTCTATTGCGTTTTGTATGGTAAGAAAGAAGTAAGGCCTCAAAAATAAAGCTTCATGAAAAGAATTTTAATTACCGGTGCAGCCGGGTTCCTTGGTTCCCATTTGTGTGATCGGTTTATAGCCGAAGGATATCATGTGATAGGAATGGACAACCTCATCACAGGAGACCTCAAAAACATAGAACATTTATTCAGATTAGA
>JBKBOP010000192.1:0-2324 GCA_046293575.1 Flavobacterium sp.
TCTACTAAAGTTTGCTCATGTTTTGAGCCAAGGTTTCAATAAATTTAGAAATAGGCCCTTTGATCATCATGGCCATCATGGGGTTAAATTCACCCTCAAAAAGCAAGTGAACTTCTGAATGATTTGCGTCAATTTCCGAAATATTTCCAGTTAAAGTAAAGGGCAACTTATCAGAAGCTGCTCCTAAAACTACTTTTGAATTTGGATTTTTTTCTTTCATTTTAAGTTTTATTTCGGGCATTCCTTTCAAACCAAAAATAAAAGATTCTTCATCAGTTACTTCAAATTTAGCAATGGAATCGGGCATCAACTTTTCAAAATTCCTAACATCAGTTAAGGAGTTAAATAAATATTCAGAAGATTTTGATATAGTAACTTTTTGACTTTCTAATTGCATGTATAGTTATTTTTTAATTTTTTCAACATTCCATTCAGAGGGATTTTGACTCCATTCTTTAAGAGTCTCTTGCTCCATTTCTGTGATATATTTTTTAGAAACTGCCAGTTCCAATAAGTTTTCATAATTACTTAAAGTCACCAAATCAATATTGGCATTTTTAAAATTATCTGAAGCCACTTCAAATCCATAGGTGAATATAGCTATCATGCCTTTTACAATGGCTCCTTCACTTTTCAGAGCGTCAACAGCCATTAAACTACTTTTCCCAGTGCTTATTAAGTCTTCTACCACCACCACATTTTGTCCTTTTTGCAAAAAACCTTCTATTTGATTTTGACGGCCGTGTTTTTTGGGTTCTGGTCTCACATAAACAAAGGGTAATCCCAAATATTCAGCCACTAAAACTCCAATTCCAATTGCACCAGTGGCAACTCCAGCTATCACGTCAGGTTTTCCAAATTGCTTTTCAATTTGTTTTCCAAATTCTTCTCTGATATAGTTTCTAATGGGTGGAAAGGAGAGCGTGATACGATTGTCGCAATAGATTGGAGAATTCCAACCAGAAGCCCACGTAAAAGGATTTTTTGGATTTAATTTAATTGCGTTTATTTGCAATAGTAATTCGGCCGTTTTTTGGGCAGTTTCTTTACTTATAATCATACTACAAATGTATAAAGTTTTTGTTAACGATAAGCCCTTGTTTCTCACAAATGAGATTCAAAAAGAAACAGATTTTCAACTCTTTTTGCTTGAAAGTATTGATATTGAGGACTTAATCATCAAGATTTACAAAAATAAAATTAAAAAGGCATTTCTTTATCATCCAGATGAAAAAGAAATGCTCAAAAAATTAAAATCCAAAATTCCTGTTGAGAAAGCAGGTGGAGGTCTGGTTTACAACGAAAAGGATGAAGTGCTATTTATCTATAGAAATAAAAAATGGGACTTACCCAAAGGCGGTATTGAAAAAGGGGAAGAAATTGAAGAAACCGCAATGCGTGAAGTGGAGGAAGAAACAGGTGTTGGCAGTTTAAAAATTATTAAAAAATTAGGAAAAACCTATCATGTTTTTAAAAGAAATGGCATCTATAAGTTAAAAATCACCCATTGGTTTGAAATGAAATCATACCATAAAGGACCTCTTGTAGTTCAAGAATCTGAGGGAATTGAGGAAGCAGTATGGAAATCTAAAGAACAAATCAAGGATGCTCTTCAGAATTCGTACGAAAATATAAAACTGCTTTTTGAAAATCAGCCTACACCTTAACAGTCCATCCAAAAGGATCTGAAATCATTTTGTGTTGCAATTTTGTTAGCTTTTCTTTGAGTATTAACGCAAAAGAGCGGTCTTGTTTCGGAAGCTCATAATATTCATCTTTGTATGAGAATCCAGAAATCGGACTCACCACCGCAGCAGTGCCAGCTCCAAAAATCTCTTTTAAAGTTCCATCTTTAGCAGCATCAACTATCTCGCTTACCAATACAGATCTCTCTTCAACAATCCATCCTTCATTTTTGGCAATTTCGATGAGACTTTTTCTAGTAACACCATCCAAAATGCGTTCACTCACAGGAGCTGTTATTAGGGAATCATTGATTCTGAAAAAAACATTCATTGTTCCAGCCTCTTCTAGTTTTGTGTGAGTAGCATCATCGGTCCAGATGATTTGCTGATAGCCTCTTTCATTCGCCAGTCGAGTAGGGTAGAACTGAGCTGAATAATTACCAGCAGCTTTTGCAGCTCCAATACCTCCGTTGGCTGCACGACTATAGTGTTCGGCAATGATGACTTTAACTTCTCCAGAATAATAAGATTTTGCTGGCGATAGTATAATCATAAATCGATATTGGGTAGAAGGCTGAGCAATAACTCCAGTGCCAACAGCAATCATAAAAGGTCTGATATATAATGAATTTTCAATAC
>JBKBOP010000193.1:0-2295 GCA_046293575.1 Flavobacterium sp.
TTTTTCATGGCAAGTCTGTTGGACTTGAAGGAACCACTTATGGTGAAGTATGTTTCAACACTGGAATGACGGGGTATCAGGAAATTTTCACAGATTCTTCCTATTTTGGTCAAATCATGGTCGCTACCAATGCTCATATTGGAAATTATGGAGTCAGCGATGAAGATGTCGAATCAGACAGCATCAAAATATCTGGACTGGTCTGTAAAAACTTTAGCTATCCTTTCTCTAGAGTATCCGCTACAGGTAGTCTTGAGGAATATTTTGAAAAACATCAACTCATTGCCATTTCAGATGTAGATACACGGGCTTTGGTAAGTTATATTAGAGACCATGGAGCTCAAAACGCTGTGATATGTACTGATGACTCTTCACTAGATGAATTAAAAGAGAAATTAGCATTGGTGCCCAATATGAAGGGTCTTGAGTTGGCTTCTAAAGTGTCTACAAAAGAGCCTTATTTTTATGGAAATGAAAATGCTACGTATAAAATATCGGCATTAGATTTAGGTATTAAAAAGAATATTCTCCGAAATCTTGCCCAAAGAGATTGTTATATTAAAGTATTTCCGTTTGATGCTTCTTTCGAGGAAATGGCAGCTTTCCAGCCAGATGGTTATTTTCTTTCTAATGGCCCTGGTGATCCAGAACCACTTGTGGGAGCTCAAGAAATTGCTCGTAAAATTTTGGAAGTAAATAAACCCCTTTTTGGAATATGTTTAGGTCATCAAGTGATTGGTTTGGCCAACGGAATCCCCACCTATAAAATGTTTAATGGGCATCGAGGCATCAACCATCCTGTCAAAAACCTTTTAACGGGTAAAGGTGAAATAACTTCTCAAAATCATGGCTTTGCAGTTGAAAAAGAAAGTTTATTAAACAATAAAGATTTCGAAATTACTCACGAACACCTCAATGACGGAACAGTGGCAGGAATGAGAATGAAATCAAAAAATTGCTTCTCGGTGCAGTACCATCCAGAAGCGAGTCCTGGACCACACGATGCCTCTTATCTTTTTGACCAGTTCATCGATACTATTAAAAAGTCACAATTACAAGAAGTATAAAATTAAAACCTGATTCATATGGAGTCAGGTTTTTTTGTAGTATCACTAAATCGTTTGCGTTTATAAGTTTTTGTTTGTAATTTTTTAGACTGCCCTTTAATGGCTAAATTTGTGAATCGTTCAATGAAATCAACTAATAATTAATAAAAATATAGAAAAGATGAGTATTATTATCAAAGTGCATGCAAGACAAATATTAGATTCAAGAGGGAATCCAACTATAGAAGTAGATGTTATTACTGAAAATGGTGTTTTAGGCCGTGCGGCTGTCCCATCGGGAGCTTCAACGGGAGAGCATGAAGCCGTTGAGTTGAGAGATGGTGGTAAAAATTATATGGGGAAAGGGGTTTTAAAGGCTGTTGAAAACGTGAATACAGCTTTAGCAGATGAAATCGTTGGAATGTCTGTTTTTGAACAAAATCTTATCGATCAAACCATGATTGAATTGGATGGAACTCCCAATAAATCAAACTTAGGTGCCAATGCCATTTTAGGTATTTCATTGGCTGTGGCAAAAGCAGCGGCCAACGAACTCGGACTTCCGTTATACCGTTATGTTGGTGGCGTTTCTGGAAACACATTACCAGTGCCCATGATGAATATCATCAACGGTGGTTCGCACTCGGATGCTCCGATTGCTTTTCAAGAATTTATGATTTTGCCAGTCAAAGCGGAAAGTTTCACACACGCCATACAGATGGGAACTGAAATTTTTCACAACCTAAAGAAAGTACTCCACGGAAGAAACTTATCCACAGCTGTGGGTGATGAAGGTGGATTTGCTCCTAATTTACCCGGCGGTACTGAAGATGCTATCGAATCCATTAAAGTTGCCGTTGAGAATGCAGGATATGTATTTGGTGAAGATATTATGATTGCTTTAGACTGTGCAGCAGCTGAATTTTATGTTAATGGAAAATATGATTACTCCAAATTTGAAGGGCCTCAAGGAATTGTGAGAAGTTCAGTGGAACAAGCAGAATATTTGGCCTCTTTAGCTAAAAAATATCCAATCATTTCTATCGAAGATGGAATGGATGAAAATGATTGGGAAGGTTGGAAGTACCTAACTGATCTTATTGGTGACAAAACCCAATTGGTTGGAGATGATTTATTTGTGACCAATGTGCAAAGACTATCAACAGGAATTGAAAAAGGAATTGCCAACTCTATCTTGATTAAAGTAAACCAAATTGGAACTTTAACTGAAACCATTGCAGCCGTGAAT
>JBKBOP010000194.1:0-2277 GCA_046293575.1 Flavobacterium sp.
CGAAGGAATGATTGAGTTTGATGAGGCTTATTTTGAAAAAGCTACGCCAGAAGGTATCAAACTAAAAAGAGGAAAGGGTAGTCAAAAGCAACAGAATGTTGCAGTAATGGCTGAATCTACCTATCTGGAAGACATAGAAACAGGAGAAGTATCTAAGTCATGTAGATATTACAAAATGAAAGTACTTGATAGTCATAAAAAAGAGACTATAAATGAAACGATTACTGAAAATATAGATGAAAAGTCAATCATATTCTCAGATAAAAGCACGAGTTATGTTGATATTTCAGAGCTTGTTGAAACACATATTATGGAAAAATCCACAAAAGAAACTACCAATGAAACTTTAAAATGGGTGCATATTGCAATTAGTAATGCAAAACGCAATCTTTTAGGGGTTTATCACAAGGTAAAAGGAAAATATTTACAGCTTTATTTGGACGAATTTTGCTATAAACTCAATAGAAGGTACTTCGGAGAACGTCTATTTGATAGAATGGTTGTTGCAGTTGCAAATAATTACTGGTAACATTGCGGGGAATCATTTATATTTTTCACAAAAATCTTCTTTCTTACTCGTTTGTATAAAAAAAAGTAAAACATTTGTATATTCTAATTTGCTAACAGTAAAAAACAACTCGTTTTTATCTGTTATTGATATATCTATTTTATTGCTGTATAGCCTGAGAAAGATAAAAGGAAAGCCAATTGGATAAACTTTTTTTCTTACAGAATAAACATTATTTTTAATTTTCCCTTTAATCATTTTTTTTGCCAGCACTTCATTACTTTTCACTAACTCAGCAAGTATTTTTTTCTCATTCATAACTGTTAACCGCACAGCCGTTGTCGAATCAGTAATTTCAGATTTCTTCAATGGGGCAATATATTTCCAAATTTCGCTATTGTAGGAACCGTTAACCTGCTCAATAGTTGTTTTATTAACTAGCACATAGTTGTTACATTCCGAAATCAAATGTTTATTTGAAACACAGGAAGAACTTAAAAGAATAATTAATATTCCTAATTGCAAACTGATATAATTAAGTCCTTTTTTCATTTTATTACCATTTTTAATATTCATCTTCAAGAAAAAACAATTCGTTTACCGTTATGCCAAAAAATACGGACAACTTTAAAGCAAGGACTATCGAAGGTAGATACCTATTTGTCTCAATTGCATTTATCGTTTGCCTAGATACTTTCATTAATTTAGCTAGTTCCTCTTGTGTCATGTTTTTTTTTAGCCTTTGTTCACGTAAATAATTTTTCATAAGTCTTGCCGCACCCTAAATTTGTAAAAATAAAATGATACAATGTAAACCAATAATATTGAATCCATTAATATAATTGCTGGAAAATTAATCAAGAAGATCGTAATGTTCGAAAACGAAAAAACAAAAAAGAATATTGAGTGTAATACAATGGAAAACAGAAAAGATTTCATTCTTAAATGATTGATAAACTCATCTTCAACACTTTCTTTTGAAAAGGCTGTTAATACAGAACCTAAAATAAGCATTGCATAGACTGCAATTATTTTAATATCAGCGTTAGGATTAAAAAACTCGGCAACAGAAATTCCTGAAAGTAGGTGTACAACAGCAATAATAATGCTGATAAGAATTACTAAAAAACCTATATATTTTGAATATGCTGGCAGAAATATGAATCTTGGATTCTCCATAATCTAAACTATTACGAGGCAAATATAGCAATAAATTTTAAAATGTAAAGCGCACTTTACTTCTTTATTTTTTGTTGCCCCTTTTTAAAAGGCAATCCCTGTTAAAAAGTCTAAGGAATATAAAATTAAACTCAAAAAGTATATTTCTGTTTAAAAATCATTGTTGTCCGATAAAAAAGAAGCCATTTAAAATGGCTTCTCTCTAAAAATCGTAATTTCGTTTTGCAGAACTAAATATACGATGGGCAAAAGTAACTATTTTTCAAGTAAATCTGTTTTCGGACAGCTGATTTCTTTAATTGATGATAAATTCATTAAAGATTCTGTTAAAAAAAATGATTCTGATAGATATGTAAAGCGTTTTAGGACGAAAGATCATTTAATAAGTATGCTATTCTGTTCTTTTGCTAAATGTAATTCTTTAAGAGAAGTTTCAGGAGCAATGCTTGGTTTATCAGGTAAAACAGATCACTTTCAATTGAGCCATATTCCAAAAAGGAGTACTTTATCAGATGCTAATAAAAATAGAAAAGTTGAAGTTTTTGAAGATATTTACAATAAACTATTAAAACAATATGGTTCTGTTTTAT
>JBKBOP010000195.1:0-2255 GCA_046293575.1 Flavobacterium sp.
ACCCTGCCTGGAAATTCAATGAATTTATTAGAAGTAAATAAATGGCTATTTTTATGTAGTTTTTCTACTTTAAATTTATCAGATAAAGCATAAAAACCTCCAGATTTCATGATGGCAGCATTGGGTTCATAGAGGTATTTTAAAGGAGAAGTACTACTTGAAAGATGATTGTTTTGAATCTCAATATAATCAAATTCAAACATTACTCTTTTGTTTTTTGAAAAATCTACGGTAATCACTTTTGGGTTTTCACTGATTTTTTCTCCCAATAAAAACAAAAGTTCTTTTACTTCATTATTAACAGCAACAATATGAATTTCCTCAATGTACTTTAAATCTGAAATAGCATCATGTATATCTAAAAGAGGGGAGACCTTTATTAAAATTTTCTTAGAATATTCTCTGTAGACCTCCAACAATTCAACTACATTAGGTTGATAATCTTCAAGCTTAAAAACTTTTCCTTTTTGCTGATGTCTTCGTGATGGGTCAATATAAATACAATCAAATATTCTATTAAGGTGTTGTAAAATATCAAGTCCGTTACCAGATAAACAAGTAACGTTTGTCTTAAGAACATTGAAATTGTGACGTACAATTTCAGAGAGTTCTCCTTGTATCTCACAATGAAATACTTCTTCAAATTGTTTTTTGAAGTAAAAAGCATCCACACCAAATCCACCGGTTATATCAATCAAAGAGGTTCCTTTGATAATTGAAGATTTGTACTGAGCGGTAATTTCAGATGATGATTGTTCAATGGAAATCTTCTCAGGATACAAAATATTGGGAGTTCCATACCAAGTGGGTAATTTTAATTCACATTTTTTTTTGGAGACCATCTGAATGACCAATTCATTCATTTGTATTCCTGCAAATGGACTTTTTTGAAAGGATAATTTATTTTCAAATTTCGTATTCCTGATATATTCTTGAACGTCAGATTGTAGAAGTAAATCATTCATTAAGCAAGTCATCAAAGTTTATTTGCTAACGCTTTAACTAATTTATTTTCTGGAAAGAACTCCTTTGCAATCACTTTAATAATAGTATAGAAAGGCACAGCGATAATCATTCCAATAATTCCTGAAAGAAATCCAGCTGCTAAAATTACAAGGAATATTTCTAGCGGGTGAGATTTTACACTTTTAGAAAATATAAGTGGTTGATTTACATAATTATCTACCATTTGAACCATCAAAAACCCAATCATGACATAAATGGAAACTGGAAGAATTTCGGTTTGAAAATCCAAACCAATTCTGCTTATCATAGTAAGGAGTCCTGCTAAAAACATGCCTATAATGGGACCTATGTAGGGTATAATATTCAATAAAGCACACAAAAAGGCAATCACAAAGGAGTTTTCAACATTAAAAATCAACAAAACAATGTAATACAAAATAAAAACAACCAATAACTGCATCAGTAAACCCACAAAATATCTGGATAGAAGAGATGTAATTTTATTAAAAGAATTCATGATTTGGGTTTCACGATTATCTGGTAAAACGCTCTTAAAAGCATTCATGAACAAATCACTTTCTTTTAAAATAAAAAAAGTGATGAACAAAACAGAAATAAACCCAATACTGAAACTACCCAACGCACCTAATATTGCATTCACAAACGACGAAATAATGTTAAAATCCATTCTACCTTGATAATCGAAGTTGGTATAAAATTCTTTAAAAGGTATATTATTTTCGATGGCGAAATTTTCCAGTTGAGACCAGATGTAATAAAAATTTTGCTGTATGGCTCTGGTATTCAACAACGAAAGGTTTTTACTTTGAGACGTAAACAAGGGCACAAACATCATGATAAGACTTCCGGTGATCATCAAAAGCATCAAAATGGTAGTTAGTGTGGACCAAAAATTTGAAAACTTAAGTTTGTTCTTTAAAAACCTCACTACGGGAGAGGTAATTAAAGTTATAAGAAGAGCTATGATAATAAAAACGATGAGAGTCCTGAGTTCATTTAATAACCAAATAAACAATCCAATTCCAAGGAGAATTAGTACTGACTTAACAATTCCCAGAGCTATTTGGTTTGATTTAATCATAATTTTGAAATTTAAACAAATATAAAAAAACCCACTTCAAAGAAGTGGGTTTAATAAAAAAAGAACTTTTCTTAGGGTTGTGCAAAAGCATTTCTTGGTCCACCACTGGAAAACGTTGCCAACATTCTCTCTTTTTGTCCTAGTGAAAACATATACATACACGCATCATTGGTATAGTCCATATAAT
>JBKBOP010000196.1:0-2207 GCA_046293575.1 Flavobacterium sp.
AAATTAATACTACAAAGTTGGAAGTTTTTATTGAACATAGTTTTAAAAATCGTTCAAATGCACATAAAACCGATTAACTAAATATTCTGTTAATTCAGTTACTTTTTCTTAACACTTTAGCAATAAAACAAGTATCAAAAATTTTACATCAAATGTATAATCAACAACTTTAAGGTTATCTAACAAATATATAACACAGCCTTAACAGATTGAATCACAAAAAGTTTAGACATTTGTAATGTACAAAATACAAGTTTGTTTTGGTTAGGGTTAGTTAAAGAATTGCTCCGAGAAATCGGAGCTTTTTTTTATGAAAGTGTTCTTAGAAATGAAAGTGTCGTTTCATTAAAAACGTGAGATTGCTCAACATTGACCACATGACCACAAGATTTTATCACAGCCAGTTTAGAGGATTTATAATGGTTAGAAACTACATTTTGCACAGAGGGTAAAAACATATAATCTTCTTCTCCCATCACATATAAGGTTGGTATATTTAATTCAACTTGCCTGAACCACTTGAGAATTGGATTTATTTCTGCTGTAAGCTTAAACCATTTAATAAATTCTTTTTGGTATAGCTTTTTTGCTTCATTAATAAATAAGATTCTTGAGGTTTTGTGATTTTTTTTGGGCATTATTACAAATGCAAAAAAACGGTACAGAACTAAATAGGGCAATACATATTTAAAGATGTTACCCAATCGCATTAAAATTTGTGATCTAAAGTTCATTTTGAGAATAGCACCACCTAGGATCATCGACTTCACTCTGTGAGGATTCATTTCAGCCAATTGCCTAATGATTATGGTACCTAAAGAAATACCAACAAAGTGTGACTTATCAATTTTTAAATGGTCTAAAACTTCAATAACATCTTTTGCAATAGCTTCAAAAGTGTATTTTCTGGATTCTCTATAATGTAGTTTGTTTGAATTTCCATGTCCTCTTAAGTCTAGCAAAAGAACATTATGTTCTTTTTGGAATTCTCTAATTTGTTTATACCAAATAGACGAACTCCCACCAGCTCCGTGGACAAAAGTGACCCAAGTTGTATTGACAGGATTGGTATAAAGAGTAAAAGAAATCAAGTTATTTTTTTGGCTAATATAAGCCAGAAATAATCAATCTGAATCTTAACAATTACTAATGATTTTTTAACTAATGACTTTATATATTTGTAAAGTTAATGTTAAGCCCAAATCCCAATGAAAAAATCTGTATTAAAAAAAGAAGCTGCCGCACAACTAAAGGTCTCATTCCAAGAGTTTAAAGCTATAAAAAAACACGAAGAAAATGTTGAAAAATTAATGTCTGATGAAAACCTTTCAGTACAAAATTCTGAAGAAATCATTAATCATTTAGCTGACGTTGAAGCTTCTTAAAATAGTAAAAAGCCTTTAACAGTCTTGTTCCGTACCAAGAAAACATTTCTCCATCAACAAAAATGGTTTTTCCATGATGGGTATGTCTTCCAATCTCAAAAGAATGTTCATCTTTAAAAGGAAAAGGTTCCGAAGAAAGTAAAATCAATTCCGGATCTCCCTCCATTTTGATTTTTTTCAATTCAATCTCAGGATACCTGCCATCTTTACATTGATAAATATTATCAAACCGATTGATTTGCAATAGGTGATTAATGAACGTTTGATTTCCAGCCACCATATAAGGATTGGCCCAAATGAAATAGGCCACTTTTCTTGTGGGTAATTGCAAAATAAAACGCTCAAATTCTTGTTGAGAAAAATTGATTTTGTTAATCCATTTTTGAGCTTCTACTCTTTTTTGGAATAGTTCACCAAATTCTTTTATTACTTGCAGTGCGTCTTCAATGGTATAAATCTCTGTAACCATCACAGGGCAGATTTTCTCCAGTTCCAACACCATTTCAAGAGTATTTTCCTCTTTATTGGCAATGATAATGTCTGGCTTTAGACGTTGTGCTTTTTCGAAATTAATCTGTTTAGTGCCGCCCACAACAGTTTTAGTAGTTTTTAAATGATTGGGATGGACACAAAACTTGGTTATCCCAACAATGGAATCTTCAAGTCCCAAATCGAAAAGGGTTTCGGTAAGAGAAGGGACAAGGGAAATGATTCTTGAATATTTTTCCAAATGACTAGAATTAAATTTTAAACCTAATAACTATAGTCATACTTACGCTTGTTTTTACTCAGGATGTCCATAAACAAGTAAAACATTGGGCC
>JBKBOP010000197.1:0-2084 GCA_046293575.1 Flavobacterium sp.
GGAACTTCAACAAATCTATGTTATTAAAGGCTTAATATTTTAACACTCGGAATGAAAGCCTGATTTTGGTATAAAAAAGAAGTTGATAACTGCATTTCTAGAAAAAAAATGGGACAAAACCCTCTAAAAGAGCTTGTCCCATAAGGTGACCGCGGAGGGATTCGAACCCCCAACCCTCAGAGCCGAAATCTGATATTCTATCCAGTTGAACTACGCAGCCATTTTCATTTCGGATTGCGAATGTAAGCTAAATAACCGAATTGAAAAATACCTTTATGAAAGTAATTTCTTCACGATGGTTGAAACAGTTTTACCATCTGCTTGACCCGCCAATTGCTTAGAAGCCAATCCCATCAACGCACCCATATTGGCCATACCTGAGAAACCGTTCTCTGAAATCAATTTTGAAACAACGGCTTCAATTTCTGATTCACTTAACTGTGTTGGTAAAAACTTTTCAATCACCGCCGCTTGAGCGATTTCTGGTGCCGCTAAATCTTCTCTCCCCTGTTGTTGATATATAGCAGCACTGTCTTTTCTTTGTTTTACTAAACGTTGTAAAAGTTTGATTTCGTCTTCGGCAGATAACTCCTCTTTGGCACCACCCTCTGTTAAGGCTAGTAAAATGGCTGATTTAACAGCTCTCAGAGACTCTAAAGACAGTGTATCTTTGGCCTTCATAGCCTCTTTGATTTGATCGTTTATTTGTTGTTGTAAACTCATGATTACTTTTTTGACAAAGTTAAAAAAATAACCCGAAAATGACAGAAGCATTTCCGGGTTACAGCAGGTTAGTTAGTGTAGATTAATCAACGTTATCGTGAAGGAACGAATTATTGGAACGCAATTGTATATCATCATTGCTATCTGTTCCTAAAGACATTCTTGAAGTGTTCCCACTTGTATTGGGCTCTTTTAATTCTGTGCCCACTCTTTTATAAGCAGGAACCTTTTCCATTTCATCAATTCTGTTATGGTTGTGAAACTTATAATTAAAATCCTTTAGTTTTTTTCTTCGTTCTTCTGCTCTTAGTCTCAAGGTTTCTTCAATGGTCATTTCCATGGGATCAATCGCATCATAAGCACCTTCAAACTTAGGTGTTTCCTCAACTTTTTTCATGGTAATATTCATTTCTTCTGGTTGTGGCTCAGCAACTATTTGTTCGATAGGCTTTGAACTTATAAGTTCATTTTCCACTTCCATATATTCCTCAAGTGAATATCTTATGACTCCCTCTTTATTCACTTCTGTTACAGGAATTACCTGAACTGGCTCATTAACCTTAATTTCATTAGTAGAAACAGGGTCAAGCTCAAATAATAAAGTAGTTCCCTGTACTTTTTCACGAGGGGTATCATATGTCATAGTTGGTTTAGACGTTTCAACAATAACAAATTCTGGGTCTCTTACAACAATTTCTCTTATTTCAGGTGTAATCCTCATCAAATGATGAGCACCCTCAGCATCCACAATTTCAAAACTTACTTCCATGTTTCTGATGGTATCAGTGGTTGGCACCAAACCCATTTCGTGTTTCGCTTCTACTACTTCTAGATCATCTAAAAGTTCAAATACAACTTTTTCATTTTTGGAATCTTCTGCCGTTGAGGTGCTAACCAAAGGAGCAACAAATGTTTTTTCAGAAAGGTCTACCATAGCTGGTTGATTTTCATCCAAAGAATGAATAATTTTCTTAGGTTCGGCATTGACAATTTCTTTTTGTTGCTCCACATTAAAACCCGTAGCAATCACTGTTACTGCAATGGAATCAGCCAACGATTCATCTTCACCAACCCCCATAATGATATTGGCATTATAGCCAGCTTCACTTTGAATGTAATCATTGATTTCTCCAATTTCATCAATCGTAATTTCTTGTCCACCAGAAACAATAAGCAGCAATACGTTTTTGGCTCCATTTATTTTATTGTCATTTAAAAGTGGAGAATCTAATGCTGAAACAATGGCGTCTTTGGCTCTGTTTTCTCCCTCAGCCTTTGCAGAACCCATAATAGCTGTACCGCTATTTGAAAGTACGGTTTTAGCATCTTTTAAATCGATATTCTGTGTGTAATGGTGTGTA
>JBKBOP010000198.1:0-1898 GCA_046293575.1 Flavobacterium sp.
GATTTCTTTTGCCATTTAGGATGGTTTACCGAAAAAAATGGTTTTTATCAATTTACCGAGTCAGGACTCTTTTTTGCCAAAAGAGCTTCTGCCTATGGAGTCACTGTTTCTTATTTACCGATGTTTAGAAAAATGGACGAACTCCTATTCGGAAATCCAAATATATTAAAAGAGGTGAAAGTAGGAGAACCTGAACTGCATGTGGATCGAGAAATGAATGTCTGGGGTAGCGGTGGTGCTCATACGACCTATTTTAAAGTAGTGGATGACATCATTATTGACGTTTTCAATCAACCCATTGAACTGCAACCAAAAGGTGTTTTAGACATGGGATGTGGCAATGGAGCTTTTCTTGAACATCTTTTTGAAGTGATTGACCGATTCACCCTTAGAGGAAAAATGCTAGATGAACATCCTTTGTTTCTAGTGGGTGCTGATTACAATGAAGCTGCCTTAAAAGTAACCCGAGCCAATCTCATCAATGCAGACATTTGGGCAAAAGTGATTTGGGGTGATATCGGAGATCCAAGTGGTTTGGCAAATGATTTAAAAGAAAATTATGATATAGAATTGAGAGATTTACTCAATGTTCGAACTTTTTTAGATCACAATCGCATTTGGAGTGAACCCATAAAAATAAATTCTGAAAGAAAAAGCACTTCATCAGGTGCGTTTGCCTTTCGCGGTAGGAGAATTTCAAACCATCTTGTTGAAGATAATTTGTTAGAGCACCTCACCAAATGGAAATCTTATGTAGAAAAATTTGGACTCCTTCTCATTGAATTGCATACAATCTCTCCAGATATAGCCTCAAAACATCTAGGAAAAACAGCGGCCACAGCCTATGATGCTACTCATGGTTTTTCAGATCAGTATATTGTTGAAATTGATGTTTTACATAAAATTGCTTCAGAAGCGGGATTGCAACCTGACAAAAAATTATTTCATAAATTCCCAAACACCGATTATGCAACGGTCAGCATTAATTTGTTAAAAGGGAAATAACTTTGCCTTAAAAAGCGATTTTATAAAAAAAATCATTAAGTCTTAAGTGATGATAAACTTACCTTTAGAGGCATCAAACTGAATAGATTCTTCTTTGAATAAATTTTCAAAAACTCCTTTTGAAATTAAGTTGCAGGGTTGGTCTTGAATAACTCTATCGGCAGTCATTACTACCATTTCGTCGGCTAATTGAATGGCCATATCTATATCGTGGGTTGAAAAAAAGACACATTTTCCAGTTTGAATCGTAAGTTGTTTTAATAATTTAAATAAGGAAACTTTATGAAATAAATCTAAGTGGGTAGTGGGTTCGTCTAATACAATCAATGGGGTATCTTGAGCAATCGCACGAGCAATGAGCACCTTTTGTAATTGTCCATCACTAATTTCGTAATGTTTTTTTTCTAGTAAGGTGGCAACTCCAGTAAGTTCAATAGCTTCATTAATTTTTTCTTGGTCGTTCTTGGACAATTTTCCTAACCAATTAGTATAAGGTTGTCTTCCGAGAGCGATAAGTTCATAGACTGTTAAATTGCTTGGCGGAAGTTTTTCAGTGAGTACTACACTAATTTCTTTTGCCAAAGACAACGAATCAAACTGAATAATATCGATACCTTGAAGCAATAAATCTCCAGAAAGTTTTTTTTGTAAGCCCGTTAGAGTTCTGATAAGGGTTGATTTTCCTACTCCATTTCCACCCACCAACCCAACCAAGGTACCCGACTTTAAAGCAAGCTGAATATCAGAAGCAATAACTTTCTCTCCTGATTTTTCAGTGTAACCAATATTTAAGGATTTTGCTTCTAATCGAACGGTCATTTGAACTTCGTTTTCGGAATTCACGAAGGTAGCAATTTTACCACTTAACTTCATGCAAAGCTCAAAATTCAAAT
>JBKBOP010000199.1:0-1897 GCA_046293575.1 Flavobacterium sp.
GATTTCTTTTGCCATTTAGGATGGTTTACCGAAAAAAATGGTTTTTATCAATTTACCGAGTCAGGACTCTTTTTTGCAAAAAGAGCTTCTGCCTATGGAGTCACCGTTTCTTATTTACCGATGTTTAGAAAAATGGACGAACTCCTATTCGGAAATCCAAATATATTAAAAGAAGTGAAAGTAGGAGAACCTGAACTGCATGTGGATCGAGAAATGAATGTCTGGGGCAGCGGTGGTGCTCATTCAACCTATTTTAAAGTAGTGGATGACATCATTATTGACGTTTTTAATCAACCCATTGAACTGCAACCCAAAGGCATTTTAGACATGGGATGTGGCAATGGAGCTTTTCTTCAACATCTTTTTGAAGTGATTGACCGATTTACCCTTAGAGGAAAAATGCTAGATGAACATCCTTTGTTTCTGGTGGGTGCCGACTACAATGAAGCTGCCCTAAAAGTAACCCGAGCCAATCTCATCAATGCAGACATTTGGGCAAAAGTGATTTGGGGTGATATCGGAGATCCAAGTGGTTTAGCAAATGACTTAAAAGAAAATTATGATATAGAGTTGAGAGATTTACTCAATGTGCGAACTTTTTTAGATCACAATCGCATTTGGAGTGAACCCAAAAAAATAAATTCTGAAAGAAAAAGCACTTCATCAGGAGCCTTTGCCTTTCGCGGTAGGAGAATTTCAAACCATCTTGTTGAAGATAATTTGTTAGAACATCTCACCAAATGGAAACCTTATGTAGAAAAATTTGGACTCCTTCTCATTGAATTGCATACAATCTCTACAGATATTGCCTCAAAACATCTGGGAAAAACAGCGGCCACAGCCTATGATGCTACTCATGGTTTTTCTGATCAGTATATTGTTGAAATTGATGTTTTACATAAAATTGCTTTAGAAGCTGGATTGCAACCTGACAAAAAATTATTTCATAAATTCCCAAACACCGATTATGCAACGGTCAGCATTAATTTGTTAAAAGGGAAATAACTTTGCCTTAAAAAGCGATTTTATAAAAAAATCATTAAGTCTTAATTGATGATAAACTTGCCTTTAGAGGCATCAAAATGAATAGATTCTTCTTTGAATAAATTTTCAAAAACTCCTTTTGAAATTAAGTTGCAAGGTTGGTCTTGAATGACTCTATCAGTAGTCATCACTACCATTTCGTCGGCTAATTGAATGGCCATATCTATATCATGGGTTGAAAAAAAGACGCATTTTCCGGTTTGAATCGTAAGTTGTTTTAATAATTTAAACAAGGAAACTTTATGAAACAAATCTAAATGAGTGGTTGGTTCGTCTAATACAATCAAAGGGGTGTCTTGTACAATCGCTCGTGCAATAAGCACCTTTTGTAATTGTCCATCACTAATTTCGTAATGTTTTTTTTCTATCAATGGACCAACTCCGGTAAGTTCAATAGCTTCATTAATTTTTTCTTTGTCGTTTTCAGACAACTTTCCTAACCAATTAGTGTAAGGCTGTCTTCCAAGAGCGATAAGTTCATAGACTGTTAAATTGCTTGGTGGAAGTTTTTCAGTGAGCACCACACTAATTTCTTTTGCCAAAGACAACGAATCAAATTGAAGGATATCGATACCTTGAAGCAATAAATCTCCTGAAAGTTTTTTTTGTAAGCCCGTTAAGGTTCTGATAAGGGTTGATTTTCCTACTCCATTTCCACCCACCAACCCAACCAAAGTACCTGACTTCAGATTAAGGTGAATGTTTGAAGCAATAACTTTCTCTCCTGATTTTTCAGTGTAACCAATGTTTAGGGATTTTGCTTCTAATCGAACGGACATTTGAACTTCGTTTTCGGAATTCACGAAGGTAGCAATTTTACCACTTAACTTCATGCAAAGCTCAAAATTCAAAT
>JBKBOP010000200.1:0-1778 GCA_046293575.1 Flavobacterium sp.
GTTCCTGGTGGAGCCAAGATGGCCAACATCAATGAGCAGACCCCTGCTTTGGTTGATATCTTCGATGGCTTTAAAGCATTGGCTAGTCCAAACCCATTTAGTGAAGGCTTCAACATCAATGTGTACACCAATAGTACACAGCCAGTAGGCGTAGCGATCTACGACATGACTGGAAGATTGTTGGAAACCAAAGAAGTGGGAGTTGAGAATCTTAACAATCAAGCTTTTGGAGAGCGTTACCCATCGGGAGTTTACAACATTGTTGTGACTCAAGATGAGGAGATGCAAACGGTGAGAGTGATTAAGAAGTAAGACGTAGTTCTTCTAAAATAGTAAAGCCCTTTTGAGCAATCAAAAGGGCTTTTTTTATAATCTTCATTTACTTTTTCTTCTAAAATGTTAATATTTTTTCCAAATGTCTTATAAATAGCATTTTACCTTTGGTTTTGGTTTTTTAACGATTTTTTCAAGTATTCAATTAGCAAGGCTATAATTTAGCCGTAAGAAAATATTTCATATTTCTTGATATCTCACTTATCAATCTAATTTAATTTTAAACCGTATACTATGAAAAAAAAATTACCAGTATTTGGAAATCAGTCTTTTAGACTTCATTGCCAAGGATCATTTACAATAATGGTTCTTTTACTATTCACCTCATACTTTTTCAACGCAATGGCTTCTGAAAAATTTGCTGAAGTGGAAGTGCCCTTTGTCTCAGGCGTTGTGTTTTCAGACAATTTTAATGGAACAACTCCAAACCCATCAGCATCACATTATAAATTTAACACTACAGAAGCGGCTGGATTAGTAGGTGTAGGTATTCGAATGGGTGCCGTTGGTTCACCTAATCTGGTTGCAGCTCCAGCTGTAAATTTATATAACACAAGCTATTGGAGTCGAAATACGAATCCTTTGGATGAACCTAATGATTATTATGAATTTTTGATTCAGACCCAACCAGGAAAAGGAGTTGATTTTTCTCAGTTGGTGATTACCGGATTGAGAAGTACAAACGGGCCAAGAAGTTTTCAATTACGATATAGTACCCAGCAAGATTTTTCAAATTCACAAGTGCTTTTTACAACTCCGACTGATATTACAACAACAAGTAGTTTCGATTTAACAATCGATTTAAGTTCATTGCCCGTTCAAAAAGGTCATTTATATTTTCGCTTGTATGGATATAATGCTGTGGGAACTGGTAACAATCCTGCTGCCAATGTAGGTAGACAGTATGGAGTGTCGACTTACGTTTTTAGTGGTACTGTAGGGGATTTACCCCCTAGTTTAGGGTCTATTGAGCAAGTTGGAATAGTTTGTGAGACTGATGGTATCGTTTCTGTTGAAATAAACGGGTTATTAGCTTTAGTGCCCCAAGAGATTCGTTATAGTATTAATGGTGGACCGGTTTTAACGGATTCTGTTACCCCAAATAATTCTGGTACTCTGGTTATTAATATTCCTTTTTCAGAAAATGTGAATGGTTATTCATTTGAAATTTTAGAAATTGAAAGAACAGACACCAACCAAACAACCACTTTTGACAGTAATAATCAAATTCTTTTAGCAATTGAGACAGCATATCCATTTTACCTTGATAGTGATGGAGATGGTTTTGGTGGGCCTGAGCTCTATTACTTTTGTACTTCTGGACCGAACGATGCACCACCAGGATATTTTGTTGACAACGCCGACTGCGACGACACTGACGCTACCATCTACCCTGGAGCACCAGTGATTTGTTATGACGGCATCCAACAAGATTGTAATTTAGA
>JBKBOP010000201.1:0-1753 GCA_046293575.1 Flavobacterium sp.
CTATTGGACTAGTACTGTTTTAGGTAACAATGCCCGAGTACTCAACTTCGATGCCGGTAATGCAAGTTGGAGTTCTGATACCCGTTCACTTGGCAACTCCGTACGTTGTATAAAGGAATAACATTTTGACAATTTAAAAGTGACCTATTAGAAATTTTGCTTTTCCCGACTTGATAGGTCAATCACAACTTTACAAATACGCCTAACACTGGAGTAATTGCATAAAATGTGCTTTTTTGTTAATTTGAAAAGGTCTAGCTATGTTTTTTATTAGAGAAATAGTCAAAATGAAAAAAACAATACCATTATTCATAGGTCTTTTGTTCAGCTCTTTACTCAATGGCCAATCCATTACTGGTACTTTGCCTATATTTGCCAACCAAATGATTCAACTTAAAGGGTTTAATGGCTTTCAAGATTATACAATTGATAGCATATCCATAGATTCAATTGGCAATTTTTCACTTAACTATACTGCGGCTGATTATGGTATGGGGTACTTGTTGTCAAATGATGAAAAACCTTTCATTATCGTGCTAAGCGGTGAAGACATTGTCCTTAAAGGGGAAGCCCTAAGTTATACTGAAACTATAAAAATAACTGAAGGACAACAAAATCAATGGTTTAGACAGTATACACAAGACTATGTAAAAAGAGAGCAAACATTAAGTGCGTGGAATTATTTGGAGAAACTTTATACCTCAGACTCACTTTTCATTACTCATAGGTCAGTGCTTAAAAATATAAGAAAAGAAAAACAACGAATTAATAATGAAGAAGTCGCCTATTTAGATAAGTTACCTGTAAATAGCTATTTAAAGTGGTATTTGCCTTTACGTAAACTGGTGAAAAGTATTTCTGTGGTAGTACAATATCGGCAAGAGGAAATTCCAGCTACCAGAAATGCACTTCGACAAATCAATTATGCGGATTCTAGGCTATATAAAAGCGGCTTGTTAAAAGAATCCATAGAAAATCACCTTTGGTTTTTAGAAAACAGTAGTGGTTCTATAGATGCTGTTTTTGCAGAACTAAACTCATCTATAGACATCATATTGTCACAATTAAAAGAAAATGAAAGTGCCTATAACGAGGTTACTTCCTATCTTTTACTTTTACTAGAAAAGCAGAGTTTGTTTACCTCTGCTGAGTATCTAGCTCAAAAAGTACTTAACGAAACCAGATGCAATATAACTGAAAATGTTGCTAATCAAATGGAGGCCTACCGTAAAATGGCTGTTGGAGCCATTGCTCCAGAAATTTTTTTTACACCATTCACCTATTTCCCAGTGGGTGTAAATGCCAAAAAATTAAGCGATTTGCAGGCCGATTATTTTGTAGTAGTATTTTCAGCGGGTTGGTGTACACATTGCACACAAGAGATGCAAGAATTAGCCACTTTGTATCCATCATGGAAAGAAAAAAATGTGGAAATCATTATGGTTTCATTAGATGAAAATACCACAGACTTTGTTCAGTTTGCAGCACCTTTGCCCTTTATCAGCACAACGGATTATAAAAAGTGGGATGGTATTGCTGCAACTGATTACTTTGTAAATAACACTCCCACCTATTTTTTGCTAAATAAAAAAAGAGAAATAGTATTACGCCCAAAAGATGCCAAACAAATAAATGCATGGATACATTGGGTTTTAAATATAGATTAGAAATACACCGGAACTTCAACAAATCTATGTTATTAAAGGCTTAATATTTTAACACTCGGAATGAAAGCCTGATTTTGGTATAAAAA
>JBKBOP010000202.1:0-1511 GCA_046293575.1 Flavobacterium sp.
AAATGATGTAGTGGTTTTTAGGTATTTTGGTTAGATGATTATAAGTGGCCACACGATGCAATCGTGCGGCAGCGGGGGGGTTCAAAAGAAGAACTCTAGAAAATTATCCAACAATGCAGTTTTTTATAATAACAAATCCTAGTAGGTTTAAATACTAAATTTAAATGAAATCATTTTGTTTTTCAATCATTAGTGTATGCTTTTTTATCGTTTGTTGTTCTACTTGGAAAAGTCAATTAGTTAAATATGGGGATGATGAAATTGCAATTACCAATGCCATTAATGACTATTTGAATACATCACGAATTAATAAAGATTTTAATGTATACCATATTATAAAATGGTCACAAGATGATGTTCTAGGCATTAGTATTAATGGGGATAATGTTAAATGGCAATTAGGAAATGTAAATGTTGGTGATAAAAGAAAATATTTCCCAAGTAGATTTAAAGAGTTTAATGGAAAGCTTTTTTATTGGAGTGACTCTACTCAAGTAGTTAGTAATGAAATGATTGAAATAATGAAAAATTACAATATTCTTGACACTTTTAAATATCCTAAAGGAGTAATTCCTGACGGTATTGGTGAAAGTTCAGAAGGTGGCGTACATTATTACTTTTGTAAATCAAATTTACTAAAATACAAAAAAGTTAAATCAAAAATTGCAATCGGTTATTATGAACCTCCAAAATTAAATTGTTATAGATAATATTTGATTAGGTTACATAATATATCATTGTTAGGTAATGTATCAGAATAGGTGTTTTTACAAAAAACGATGTAATCATCTGAAAAACAGTATTAAATTGAAATTTGTGATTAAAAAAGAGATGATCAATGGGTTGTCTCTTTTGTTTTGGTTCCTCCCCCCTCTCGAAGCATCGGGACCACCGATTGAATCGGTGCAAGCTCTCCGAAGGAGGGGGAGGCGAAGAGTGAATAACGAGTGCTTTTTTGTTTTAAGAACCTATACAAACAACTATCAAGGTGGATCCACAGATGAAAACTTCTTCTTACACAGTTTATGTTATAGTACCAATTTTTTTATCATCATGCAACTATCAAATTAATCCTTCACTGCATCTCTTAATCCCTTTACATGGTTATGGTCGTTTCTCAGCAGCGATAATTGTGCATTAATCATTAAAAGTTGTTCTTCGCTTAAATTCAGAGACTTATTTTCAAATACTTCAATATAAGTGTTTGAAGCATTTTCTTCTCCAAACTCACATGAATCGAGAATTAATTTCCGATCTTTTCCAGAAAGAGCTGCTTGCACGTCCATCCACACACGAAAGAATTTTCCTGAAGTAGTAGTTCCTGTGGCAATTGTTCCTCCCATCAGGTTCACTTCATTCGTTAATTCATGATTGCATTTTTGACTGGTTTTTATGAATTGAGAAAACATAGATTTGAGGTCTAGTTCTTCAGTTTCTTTTTCGGCAGTTTGATATCCTTCAATTCTGTCGTTGTTGATAACAATCAAAGAGTTGAGTGCTTCAATGGCTTC
>JBKBOP010000203.1:0-1470 GCA_046293575.1 Flavobacterium sp.
TATCTTGAAGAAACAGCCAAACAAATGTAATTTGGCATGATTTTTAGCCTTTACAATCACAATGAACACAATGCTACAATTTATGAAAAAGAATTTTAAAGTGCTCCTTTTGGTGGTTGCTGTCTCAGCTTCACTTTTAGCTTTTACGGCTTCAGATTTTAATAGTAAAACGGTTGATAATCCCGATAGAGACAAGCTATTACTGGAATTGTTAACCTTTGTTATTGAAAGAGGTCACTACGATCCGGTTGATTTTGATGATAATCTTTCAAGAGGTATTTTTAAGGATTTTACTGGAGCAATGGATCCCTCCAAGCGATTTTTCTTAAAGTCAGATATTGACGGATTGACCAAGTTTGAAAATCAAATTGACGATCAAATTAAAAACAAAGAATTAACTTTTTTCAATCAAGCCTATGCCTTGTATGAAAAGAGATTAGATGAAAGCAAAAGTTATTACAAAGACATTCTTGCTAAACCTTTTGATTTTGATAAAAAGGAATCTATCAACACAGATTATGACAACCTCCCCTATGCCTTAAATGTTAAGGATTTGAAAGAAAGATGGAGAAAACAAATAAAACTTTCAGTGCTCTCAACTATGGCTGACAAGATAAAGCATGAAGAGGATAAAAAGAAAGATGATGCAACTTACAAACCCAAATCAGTTGATGAATTGGAAAAAGAATCACGTGAAAGTGCTTTAAAATCTTTAGATGATTATTACAATTTTATACAGGAATTAGATAGAAACGACTGGTTTGGAGTATATATCAATGCAATATCTTCCCGATTCGACCCTCATACAAATTACATGGCTCCTGATGATAAAGAGCGTTTTGATGTTAGTATGAGCGGTAAATTTGAAGGCATTGGAGCCAGATTGCAAAAGAAAAATGACTTTACCGAAGTGACTGAACTTATCTCGGGTGGACCCGCTTGGAGAAGCAAAGAGTTAGAACAAGGTGATGTAATTCTAAAAGTGGCTCAAGGTGATGAAGAGCCTGTTGATGTTGTGGGTATGAGATTAGATAATATTGTCAAGAAAATTAAAGGGCCAAAAGGTTCAGAAGTTCGATTGACTGTTAAAAAAGTTGATGGAGCTATAACTGTAATTTCATTAGTGCGTGATACTGTTGAGACCGAAGAGACCTATGCTAAATCAAGTGTTGTTGAAAGAAATGGAGTAAAATACGGAGTTATTAATCTTCCTAAGTTCTATATTGACTTTGAAAATAAAGACAGTAGAGATGCTGCAAAAGATGTTGCCATTGAGTTGGAAAGATTGAAAACTCAAGGTATTCAAGGTTTGATTATGGACGTTAGAGACAATGGTGGAGGTTCTTTAAAAACCGTAGTAGACATCACAGGATTATTCATCGAACAAGGACCCGTGGTGCAAATTAAGTCTGCAGGTAGAAAAAAAGAAGTGCTTTCAGATAGAGACCCTAAAGTACAATGGGACGGACC
>JBKBOP010000204.1:0-1391 GCA_046293575.1 Flavobacterium sp.
CTTTGGTGCTTTTGTAGATAAGAAATAATCCACCTGCAAAAAGTACGACACTTTGTCCGGTGACTTCCACATCAAACCAGCTCCAATCAATATGGAAGAATGGTTTTTTCATTGCAATCAATATCGTAATTCCAAAGAGCATAGCAATTCTTAGAAACATCGCTAAAAACAATCCTAATCTAATTGCTTTTTTTCGTTGTTCCTCTGGAAGTTTACCAGCAACAATTGAAATAAAAATAATATTGTCAATTCCCAGAATTACCTCTAAGAAGGTGAGGGTAAGCAAGGCCATCCATGTATCAGGATGCAAAAAGATTTCCATAGGTAGGTTATATGGCTCTTATACGTGAAGAATCAAAGCTTTGTTACAAATCCCTTTTGTTTGTTGGCATCTCCCACAAAACCAAACTCAAAAGTATATCCTTCATCATTGGTGGATAGTATTTTCATGTGGATTGATTTTTTCTCCTGCATGTTTTTGGGATTGATTTTTTGCAACACAAATTCACAATCATTAATCCACCGAACAGAGGAAGTGTCTGTTTTTCCTCTGAAGGTTTCAATTTGCAACGAATCAGTTCGCTTAAAAACAGAAACTTCTTTAATGCTATCAATTTCTAATTCAAATTGAAATTCACCTGTTTTAAAATCGTTGCAATTTCGTTCTTGTTGGTAACAGGAGACGAATAATAAAGAAAAGAGTATAGGAATAATTATTTTTTTCATGAGTAGGTATTAATTGTTTTTCAATGGTCATATGCAATCACCTTATCTTCATCGGTGTATGTAAGCAAACGAGTTTATTTATGGCGATTTCAATGCAATTTTTTTATTTCATCATCTGTGAAATGCCTAGTACTTTTTTCTCTTGAAAATTTATCTGCGTTATAATTTTCAGATTTATTTTTTGGAATAGATAAACTTTGCCATTCTGTTTTTTTCAACATTTTGGAATAAAAAACAATTTGTCCTATATGGTAAGGATAATGAGCTAACTGACGATTGATTGCTTCAAGAACAGAATGCCCTTCATTTCTAATATAGATAATTTCATTAAGTTGTTCTGGTTGCAAACTATTCAAAGCATCGAATAAACATTTCCAGCCTTTTTCCCAGTGAGCTACAAGTTCAGCCTTATCTTGAAACACTTCTTCAAATTCTGCATCACGATTTCGCCATTCTTTTTCGCCATCAGTTTTTAAAAAGTCGGTCCATCGTGAGAGCATATTTCCCACTAAATGATTTACAATAACGGCAATAGAATTAGTGTCTTCTTTATCCGAAATGAAAAGTTGCTCTGGTTCAAGTTGTTCGATAGCTTTTTCTCCCAACATTTTATAGTAGAGAAATTGTTTTTTGACACTTTCCAAGTAATTAGTTTTCGTTTCCAT
>JBKBOP010000205.1:0-1316 GCA_046293575.1 Flavobacterium sp.
CTTGCCCACAATTAAATCATCGTAATATACATTTTGTTTTCGCAAGGCATCATCAATTTTTAAAGCAAACAACTCCAAATCTTCCGGTTCTACCGAAGTTTCGGAATCAAATTCAATACACCATTCATGATAAGGCAATCCTGACGACGGATTGATTTGAGGAGCCACTGTAAATTCATTGATGCGAACCTGAGTTCCTTCCATGGCGGTTTTAAGAGCCTCTTCCACTTCCTTGCCGATAACATGTTCACCAAAAGCGGAAATAAAATGCTTAATTCTTCCCGAAACGATGACTCGGTAAGGCTTTAATGAAGTAAACTGAACGGTATCACCAATATTATAAGCCCAAAGTCCAGCATTAGTAGAAATAATCATCGCATAATTGACCCCCAACTCCACCTCGCCAATGGTATATCTTTTATAATTATCTGAGAAGAATTCATCGGCTTTCACAAACTCATAAAAGATGCCATGGTTTAGCAACAACAACATTCCCTCTTCTTGTTGTTTATCTTGGTACGCAAAAAACCCTTCAGAAGCCGGGAATAATTCGATGCTATCTACTTTTCGACCTACAAGGTTTTCAAATTTAGCACGGTAGGGTTCATAATTCACACCTCCATAAATAAAGAGATTAAAGTTTTTAAATAAGTCCCCCACTTTCTTTGCTGATTTTTCCTGAAGTTTTTCAAAATACATTTGCACCCAACTCGGAATTCCTGAAATTACCGTCATGTTTTCACGAACGGTTTCTTCCACTATCGCGGCTACTTTGGTTTCCCAATCTTCAATACAATTGGTCTCCCAGGATGGCATTCGGTTTTTTTGCAAATATTTCGGAACGTAATGTGCCACAATGCCTGAGAGTCGACCTAATTTTATTCCATTTTTTTCTTCCAACACCGGACTACCTTGAAGGAAAATCATTTTACCATCAACAAAATCAGCTTTTCCAGTTTCATGAATATAGCTTAAAATAGCATTTCTAGCCGCTTGAATGTGAAAAGGCATGGATTCTTTGGTCAAAGGAATATATTTTGCTCCACTGGTAGTGCCCGACGTTTTGGCAAAATAAAGTGGCTTTCCCGGCCATAAAACATCTTCATTACCATGAACAACTTTATCAATATAAAATCTCAGCTCCTCATAGTCACGAATAGGAACTTTTGAGGCAAAATCTGCAAATGTTTGGATATTTATAAATTGATGATCTTTACCAAATTGAGTGTTTTGTGCAGGCTTAATTAAATTTTGAAAAACTTTTTCCTGAGTAGCCACGGGATTTTGAGACCATTTAAGGGTGCGTCTATGAGTTC
>JBKBOP010000206.1:0-1261 GCA_046293575.1 Flavobacterium sp.
CCATTTGGGTGCGAAAATCCTGTGAGAAGGCTTTATAAATTTTTATCAATTCCTGATACTTTGCTTCCCTATCTCAAAACTTGGAATCAAGAATTTAAAGAACCTAAAAAGGAAAATGACTATTTAAAAGTTAATGGCTATTACGAAAAACGTGATACTTTAAATTTACCTTGCATACCGACTAACCCCAAAACCAACAGCTACAAAGGTGAGGTTTTCTTAATCACAAATGCAAATAATAGTTCTACAACATTTACGATGGCGGACATTTTTAAAAATTACAGCTTTGGTAAAATTGTAGGTGAACCAACAGGTGGAACGAAACAAGGCTTAAATGGAGGTCAGATGTTCTTTTTGTGTTTACCCTTTTCAAAATTTGAAATTGATTTGCCAATAATTTTTCAAGCACCAACTGAAAATAGTTTAGATGAAGCCGTAAATCCAGATTACTTAATCACAACCAAACAGTCAGATATATTTTACAATCGTGATTCACAAATTGAATTTATTTTTAAGAAGATAAGAAGATAAAAAGATAAAAACGAACGCCCAACACGGGTTTGGCAAAAGTGGCGGTTCAGTGCTCCGCAGACACATTTGTGGTTAATCAAAGTTTGGTTCTTCGCATCAACATTTGTGGTGAAAATCGCCACCTTCGCCAAGCCCGAAAACGTTATGCACAAGGCTAAAAGACAACGACCAATCAAGAAACTGACCGACTGAACACTTAAAAATCGTATTTTTGAGAACGATAAGACAACAATAAAAGTGAAACAAAGAATTTACATAGACACGTCAGTTTTCGGTGGATATTTTGACGAAGAGTTTAGGGAACATACTATTCCTCTTTTTGACAGAATTAAAGCAGGCGAATTTGTCATTCTTTATTCGACAGTTACACAGGACGAACTTGAAAATGCTCCCGAAAAAGTAAAAGACCTTGTGAAAAGTCTTAGAGCCGACCTGACAGAGTTTATAGAAATAACAGATGAAGCAATTGACTTGGCAACAGAATACATTACTGAAAAAGTTGTTGGGCAAACAAGTTATGCAGACTGCTTACATATAGCCTTAGCGACTATAAACCGTGCTGACTTTTTAGTTAGTTGGAACTTCAAACACATAGTTAACATAGAAAGAATAAGGGGTTACAACTCTATCAACATAAAAAACGGTTACAAACAATTAGAAATACGTTCACCAAGAGAATTTGAAAAATATGAAGACGACTGAAAAAACATTTGAAGCTGTAAAATTTATG
>JBKBOP010000207.1:0-1121 GCA_046293575.1 Flavobacterium sp.
AAACGAGGTTGTTTTTTGTGGTTTATTTTAAAAATTATCTTTCAGAGGAGGTTGTGCAACGGTTACCGCTGTTAGCACCAGTAGTTCTACTTTCCGCTAAGTCGTGTATTAATCCTGTCCGCATACTTTGGCATTTCTTTATCTAAGTATTCATTTCCTTTATCTGTCAAGCTTATTGATAGTATTTCATTACATGGATACCAGTAGAATGGGTTGTTGAGCAATTCGTCAATTTCTCCTTTATCAATTGTCGCGATTTTCTCTTCCAATTTAAAGTCCTTGTATTTTTCAAGTACTACCAAGTCCTCTTGTAGAATTTCTGTCAAAACAAGTCTTGCAATTTTATACTTGTCTTCAATAGTCAGGTCGAAACGTCCCAGCTCCCAAGTCAACTCGTAAATGCCTGGATTACCTTCTTCAGCATTCAGAAGAAATACCAGTTTCTCAATTTTCAAGTCTATATCTTCAAATCTTGTCGTCATTACTATTGGTGCTAACGGTTTGCAGCTACCCGAAGGTGGCGATTTCGAAGCTCTTCACTGTCAACCAAGCACAAACTTTGATAAATGCACAAAGCTTGATTTAACCACTGAACCGCCACTTTTGGGTAGGTGCTGTTATCGGCTGCCTTTCTGTCTATTCGTGATTGTTTCATTTCCTGTCAAGACGTTTTTTTGCTACTTGCTCTACTAACCAAGCAAGGCAGTCGTCAACAATTTGTTCTGATTTATACAGTTTTTTGTCCTTTTGATTTAGCCAACAAATTTCATTATTTCTATTTCTGTCGAAAGTGAATTTTTTGTCTGAAACCATTTTGGGTTCTTCACCTGGAAAGTAAAAAGCACTGCTGTCTTTTGTCAAATGTCCATTCCATTTTCTTACATACAATAATGCACCTTCATTTGAATTGCTATACTGCTGTTGCCAAGCAATGCTAAAACTAAATCCTTCGCTTTTCAAAATAAATGAAGGCTGATAAACTTCTTTCTCAAAGCCAAAGTGAAATTTCTTTTCTTGAAGTTTCTTAATTTTCTCTTCGATGTCAGCATACATATTCAAAACTTCTGTCTTTGCTGCTTCAACTCCGTCAACTGAGTTTAAATAGGTCGTCCTTTGTCTTT
>JBKBOP010000208.1:0-1091 GCA_046293575.1 Flavobacterium sp.
AAATGAAACACAACTTACAATTCGACTTCATAGTTGATAAAGAGAATAATCAATTGACACTAAGACGAGAGTTTTTGGCAAGCAGGCAATTGGTTTGGGACTGCTACACAAAAAGTGAATTACTTGACCAATGGTTTGCCCCTAAGCCAATGACAACAAAGACTAAGTCAATGGATTTTAGGGAAGGTGGTCATTGGCATTATGCAATGGTTGACATTAACGGAACTGAATATTGGGGATATACCGAATATCTAACTATCCAACCAATAGACTTTTATACTTCTCTTGACGCTTTTAGCAACGAAAAAGGGCAAGTAAACAAAGAATTACCAAGAGCAAAATGGCAGGTTTCATTCTCCGACAAATCCAATAATACACTTGTAGAGAGCATTGTTCAATACAATTCACTTAGCGACTTAGAGAAAGTAATTCAAATGGGAATGGAGCAGGGAATGAAAATGACGCTTGAAAAATTGGACGAATTATTAGCAACTTTGATGAATGAGAAGTAACAACGACCCGCTAACAGCGGTTTGGCGTAATGGCGGGTTCAGTGCTTCGTATGACAGTTTTGTAGTAGGTTCAAGTGCAGTTCTTCGATTGAACTTTTGTGCTAAAAATCCGCCACTACGCCAAGCCGCAAAACGTTAGCTGCAAGCGTAGAGAACCGACACCGAGACAAAAAATCTTACTTTTGAAAGATGACGAATGAAGAAATAAAACAGAAAATTTTAGACGAAATTTCAAAGACGGAAAAACTCATCATTGAGTATCAGGAAATGACAAAACCTGTTGCTCCTGACGTAGCTATCGGACGAATTTCAAGAATGGACGCTATAAACAACAAAGCCGTAACAGAATCAGCTTTAAGACAAGCTCAAGAGAAATTAAATAAACTGAAGTATGTGCTTTCAAAAATTGGTAACGAAGACTTTGGTATTTGTATGAAGTGTAGAACTCAAATTCCAATTGGACGAATTTTAATCAGACCTGAAAGTTTGTATTGCGTGAATTGTGCAAAATAAAAAAGGGCGGATAAACCGCCCTTTCAATATTAAAACTCATTTGTAACAACTTTATAAGTTGGGTCT
>JBKBOP010000209.1:0-1056 GCA_046293575.1 Flavobacterium sp.
TGTCTTAGTTCATTACCTTTTGTTTGTGCCCACTGCATACCATACTGTTGAGCATTTTTTTCAAAATTGGCGGCTTCTTGTTGAAACTGCTTTACTTCTGCATCAAATCTTTTCCCTTTTTCCTCTAGCATTGACTCAAATTTTGCTCTAATATCTTTAGCCTCAAGATTTTCTTCCATCAGTTTTTGAGTATCTACATAAGCAGTTTTAAAGTCATTATTGCCTGATGTAGTAGCTTTTGAATTTTCATTTGCACACGAGGCAAACAAAAAAGGGATCATTAATAGTACGATTAATTTTTTCATTTTAAATTTCTGAGTTTTATATGGGCAAAAGTAAATAATTAAGAGAATGTGGCAAATTATAATGAAACTAGTTATATCAAATATTGTTAATGATATATATGTGGGAGGAGAACTCATGATTTCGTTTGCCATAAAGATTTGATTTTAGACCTATCCAAATAGCTCGTATTGGATTCATTCTTCCTTTTTTATATTTTTCTGAGAGCAAGCTGACGTAAAAACTATCCCACCACATTGGTAGTACTTTTTTTACTTTCATATTTTGATTATCTGATAGTATTTCAAAAGATTTTCTACTAAAATGCCACAAGTGTCTTGGAACGTCATAAGCTGCCCAAAATTTACCGTAATATTGTGCATCATAGGACTTATAGTTCGGAACGGCAATTATCAAAGTTCCATTGGGTTTGAGGATTCTTTTGAAATTTACAATTGACTCCTCAGGGTCACTTAAATGCTCGAAAACATGCCAGAGGGTGATAACATCAAAAAAATGATCATCAACATCGTTTAAATCATCAATCAAACAAAGGCCTTTCGATTTTGCTAACTCTCTTGCCTTTTCGTTGGGTTCATATCCATACGACTTCCAACTGTTGGTTTGTGTTTGCATCAAAAAATCACCTGTTCCACAACCAAAATCTAAAATGCTTCCATGACCATCCTGACATTGGTTTACTAATTTCAACTTCCCTTTTAAAGCAAATGACTTGACCAACTGATAAACTTTTTCAAATAAGTTTCTATGCCC
>JBKBOP010000210.1:0-1044 GCA_046293575.1 Flavobacterium sp.
AGAAGAAGTGTCAAAATATAGGGCTAAAAAAACAAAAGACAGTCTACATTTTATGCTCGACAAACCTTTGCCAATAGAATTGATAAGGAAAATTATAACTTTGAAATCAAAACTTTAATAAAAATGTCAGAAAAGATAATAAACCTAAATATTGAAGTAACTGCTTTATTAGATGCATTAAATAACCCTTTTAGAAATGAAATTGAGCAGTTGCGAATTTGTATTTTTGAAACAAATAAACATTTGGAAGAAAACATAAAATGGAACGGACCGAATTATTGTTTTGACAATGAAGACCGAATTACAATGAGAGTTCAACCACCGACAAAACAAATTCAGCTAACCTTTCATAGAGGTGCCAAAAAGCAGACGCAGCCAGAAGACAAATTAATATCTAATAAAAGTAAAATGTTAGTTTGGAAAGAAAATGACAGAGCAATTGTAACTTTTAAAAGTTTGCAAGACATCGAAAGTGGAAAAACAGACTTGACAAAAATAATAAATGAGTGGATACAAGTAACGAAATAAAACAACGAACCGCTAACACGGGTAACCGTTGCACAACCTCCTCTGAAAGATAATTTTTAAAATAAACCACAAAAAACAACCTCGTTTAATGAGTTTTAAGCGAGGTTTATTTTTGGAGTGAAGTTGTTGTTTCGGAAAAATGGATAGCTTAAAAAGGCTTTTTTCAAGTCAAAAAGCAAGGTTTTTAAAGAAAGAGTTGCTTTCCCTTTGTTGATGGATACAACTTGGGCTATGCTTTTGGGTTTTTGAGTTATAAACTTGAGGTATTTTTTCAAATTATAGGTCATGGCTGCCATGAGTACATGCTTATTAGCTTGTTGTATTCCTCTTGTGTTGACCCGTTTCATGTTCAGAAAATTAATCAGCGTGCCCAGAACCGGTTCTACGGTCTTGCTTCTTATTTTAGACATGCGTTTGGCATACTCGGGGTTTTGGGTGAGTTTTACGTGCATCTTGTCGTAGAGCTCCTTATGGATGCTGTCGTCAATCTTTTTAAAGTTGGTTTTCTTTCCACAG
>JBKBOP010000211.1:0-951 GCA_046293575.1 Flavobacterium sp.
AATCTTGTTTGGAGATTCCATCACCGCTTTTCTAACTACTCCCATATCCATAATCGACAATACCGGAATCTCGGGATCGGAAACCGACTCAAGAATGGGGTAAAGTTTAGGGTCAATATGTTGGAGTTGTTCTGTCATTTTATTTAACCGCAAAGGTCGCAAAGGTTATACGCAAAGGGTTCAAAGATTTTACCAGGTCATGTTAGGAAAAGTCCGTTGCATATATTGTAAATCAGACAACAAATAGCCCATGTGCTCCGAATGAATCCCTAATTTTCCGCCCTTTTGAAAATATTCTACCTCTGGAACATCAAGAGTGGCTTCTGTCAAAATTTGTCTGACTTTCTCATAATAAACTTCTCTTAGCAAGCTTACATCTACACCGATACCTTGCTCGGCCATGATGCAATCAGATTCAGTCATATGGAATAATTCATCTGTAAAAATCCATAAATCATTAAAAGCCTGTTGCATTTTCTGATGACTTTCTTCTGTTCCATCTCCTAACCTTTTTATCCAATCTGAAGAAAAACGCACATGGTACTTCACCTCTTTGATACTTTTTTGTGCAATCGCTGAAAGGGTCAAATCTTTACTTTTTTGCAATTGGTCTAAAAGGTCTAAATGAAACACATCAAATAAAAACTGACGGGCCATGAAATAAGCGAAATCCTGATTGGGTTGTTCTACTAACAAAACGTTGCGGTACTCCCGTTCCAATCTTAAAAAAGCCAAACTGTCCTCAGAAGACTCGCCTCCTTGAATTTTGGCAGTATATTGATAATAACTTCTCACCTGCCCTAGCAAATCCAGAGCAATATTGGTCGTCGCGATGTCTGTTTCTAAACTAGGACCATGTCCACACAATTCACCTAGTCGCTGACCAAGAATCAAAGAGTTATCAGCTATACCATATATATATTGAATCAAATGTTCGTTCATCTTACATGT
>JBKBOP010000212.1:0-931 GCA_046293575.1 Flavobacterium sp.
ATAGCGTATAAGTTATTTTGCGCCAAAAATTTATGTAATTAAGTCAATGAACTTTTGAGCACCATTTATTATAAAGTAAGGTGAAACAGAATTGTAGTTTCTCGGTTTGAAGTTCTTTTTCATTTTATCATTTTTATTTGTGCCTGTTATGAGTTTGCAAGAGGTTCTTTACAATGACCGCCAACGTTTTGCAGCTACACGCAGGCAGGGATTTTTAGCACGAAACTACCTACGAAGAACTGAACTTCAAATTTACTAAAAACTGTCAAACGAAGCACAAAACCCCTGCTTGCGTGTAGGTGCTGTTATGCCTTCGCCCTTCTTTTCTGTCGTGTTTGGTCTTGTCATTTCGGGTCGATTTTTGTGCGTTGGCTTGGTGGCTCTTTTGCAAAACTTGGCTTGTGTGTTGGCTTGAGCAGTTTTGCAAATGTGCCACCAATAGCGTTGGCTATTTGCAGTCGGGGAGATCCTTATTCAGAATGTCTGTCTTCAAGTAATCGTTTTTGGCCTTAGGACTCCACTCAAAATTTTGAATTTCTTTAACTGTAAAAAGTTTTGTCGGGTCTGATTGGATTAGGGTCTGAGTAAAATCGTCTTCCAATTTCCGCAAATGGTCAATGTCACAAGGTGGAAGATTTTGTTGAATAGCAATGTTTCCTAAACTGTCAATTGCTGTTGGTTTTACGCCCTTGTTTAATGAAACACTAACCGTTTTTAAATCGTCAATCCGTTGTATAATGTATAGTCCTTCAAAGTCTGTGTCCACATAAAAGGTGTTGAATTGGTATCGTCCACCTGTTAGGTATATGGCAACATCTGTCAAACAAGGCGATGGTTTGCTTACAATTCGCAAATTTGTTCTGTCAATGGGTCCGTTTGGATAAAGCTCTTTCATTGCTTCTTGCACCGCTAATGCACCAACTACCAATCC
>JBKBOP010000213.1:0-241 GCA_046293575.1 Flavobacterium sp.
AGTAAATTCTATTAAAGCATCTTGTCGGCTTTTCCCATTTAAAATTGTTTTCTAAAAGGAATTTACCAAAGTCTTGCAATAGTTTGATATATGCTTGCTGCATTGCTTCTTGTTCAGTTTCAGTTTTGAAAACAGCTAATGAAGTGTCAGTATGCACCGCACTTATGTAAACACTGTCCAAATGCTTTATTGAAATTCCTTGTTTTTCTGCGTTCTGAAAAGTCAATCCACGCTGTTGTCC
>JBKBOP010000213.1:251-884 GCA_046293575.1 Flavobacterium sp.
CTGACAACGTTTTGCAGCTACCCGAAGGTGGCGATTTCGAAGCAATTCACTGTCAGCCAAGCACAAACTTTGATAGAAGCACAAAGCTTGATTTAACCACTGAACCGCCACTTTTGGGTAGGTGCTGTTACCTGCTGCCATTCTGTTTTTCAGTTCGTTACTCATTTATTTTTCTTCTCTGTCACGCCAATTATTACTCCAAAATTTCCGTCTGTTTGTGTCCATTTTTTTTCTGGTAAATACGTCCTTGAAACAAAACCGTCAAGATACAATGCGTTCTTGCAACCCAAACTTTGGAAGTATTTAGCAAAATCGTAAAAGTTAATTTCTGTCTTGGACATTGCAAACACTACTTTGTTGTCTGGCAAAATACCAACACCATTTCTAATATTCAGATTTGTTGAGCCGTCTTTAAATGCGGAATGAATTTTACCGTCAATAATTAACATCGGTCCTGATTGCGTTGCATATTTCACCTTTCCGTTGTCCTTAAAGTCAGTCGTGTTGCAAACAAATGGAAGGTTTTCAGTCGTAACGTAAAAAACTCCGTTTGGCTTTAAATAAAAATTGCCGTTTCCGTCTGCCGTGTCCAAAACCGCAATTGTCTTTGTGTTTTGGATAAAAAGTCCTTGT
>JBKBOP010000214.1:0-579 GCA_046293575.1 Flavobacterium sp.
CTGTAAATTATCAAAGCGACTTTGAAAGAAAACTACGACAAGATTTGATAACGAAGGACAAACAAAATTTGCACGTTTCATTACAAACATTTGAAAGTCCGACTTACAAAATAAAGACAAAAAATTATCTGATTAGAATTGATGAACTAACTAATTCTGAATATAGATACGCTTCTTGGAAAATAGGCGAAAAAGAATCTTCAAAACCAAGTATAATTCTAAACAAAGGAGAGTTGGAGTTTGAAGGAAGTGGTGGAAATCACGTAATTACTTTCGTAAATGGACATTATATTTATAAAGTTTATAGAAACATTATTGGAGAAGAAAATTCACCCGACATTACAATTTATATAGAAAAAGACGGTCAGAATATATTAACAGAAGATGGGACACTAATAATAGAATGAAAAACAACGAACCGCCAACACGGGTTTGGCAAAAGTGGCGGTTCAGTGCTCCGCAGACACATTTGTGGTTAATCAAAATTTGGTTCTCCGCATCAACATTTGTGGTGAAAATCGCCACCTTCGCCAAGCCCGAAACCGTCAAACTATCTAAAAACCCCCACTTTTTATAAAT
>JBKBOP010000214.1:589-879 GCA_046293575.1 Flavobacterium sp.
GACCACCAGCAGATTCCTTTGTTTGTGGGTTGTTTGGAGGAAGCCATTGAGGCCGACAATGAAGTGCGGCTCATAGATGCCTTTGTGGAGGCGCTGCCTTTGGCTGATTTTGGCTTTAAGGTCGATCATTTGGAAAATGGCAGGCCGGCCTATCACCCCGCCGATTTGCTCAAGCTCTATTTGTACGGCTACCTCAATCGCATCCGCAGTTCCCGCTTGCTCGAAAAGGAATGCAAACGCAATATTGAAGTGCGTTGGCTGCTCAAGGGCCTGGTGCCCGATCACAATAC
>JBKBOP010000215.1:0-842 GCA_046293575.1 Flavobacterium sp.
CTGTTCTGCGATTTTCCTTTCCGTGCCTTTAATAAAAGCTGGAATGCAAACATTTTCTAGGGCTGTAAATTCAGGTAATAATTGATGAAATTGAAATATAAACCCAATTTTTTGATTTCTAAATTGGGAAAGTTGTTTGTCATTTAATGATAAAATATCCTGATTGTCAATAAATAATTGTGTGCCCGACTCAACATTTGGTTTGTCAAGAGTGCCTAAAATATGAAGTAAGGTAGTCTTACCAGCACCTGACGCACCCACAATGGAGATTACTTCTCCATCTTTTACTTCTATATCTACTCCCTTGAGCACTTGAACGTGATCAAACCTTTTATGTATGTTTTTGGCTAATATCATTAATGTATTTTTTACAAAGAAACAAAGAAAATCAGATTATCGGTTATGTGGATGGTTTTCAAACCCAACGAATAATAATTTTTAGTTAAATACTAAAAAGTGTTTAATTAATGACTACATTTGTTAAACAAAAATGAAATTACTATTAACAATAATCAGTCTAATCTTTTTTTCCTGCCATTCACAGGAACAAAAAAATCTATACTTAGAAATAAGTGAACCAATACCTATGGAAGTTGAAAATGGATTAAGTTTAGCCACTTTTGCTGGTGGATGCTTTTGGTGTACTGAAGCAGTTTTTTTAGAAATTAAAGGTGTAAAAAAAATCATTCCTGGTTTTACAGGTGGGGTCATTAAGAATCCTGCTTATAGAGAAGTTACTACTGGAAGAACTGGTCATGCCGAAGCCATTCAAATCACTTTTAACCCTGAAGAAGTGAGTTATGAAGATTTGTTAGAAATTTTCTTTGCTACTCATGACCCAA
>JBKBOP010000216.1:0-832 GCA_046293575.1 Flavobacterium sp.
TATTCAATAACAAAAGGATCATTGCCCACTTTAATCAATCCAATAAAAATGAATCCTTTGTAATTAATGTTTTCTTTGTGAAGCCCATTTACGGTTTGTATAACGATACGTTCTTCAATTTTTTTCAGAAACGCTTCATCAGCAAAAGGCACGGGGGAAATGGCTCCCATACCACCTGTATTCAATCCAGTGTCACCTTCTCCAATTCTTTTATAATCTTTCGCCATGGGAAGTAGTTTGTAATTTTTACCATCGGTAAGCACAAAACAACTGAGCTCAATTCCAGAGAGAAACTCCTCAATAACGACTCTCGCACTCGCAGCACCAAATTTTTGATTGACCAACATATTTCTCAATTCCTGTTGGGCTTCTTCTAAATCGTTTATAATCAACACCCCTTTTCCTGCGGCGAGACCGTCTGCTTTTAAAACGTATGGAGCATTAAGTGTTGTTAAAAACGCACAACCCTCTTCAACGGTATCAGCAATAAACGTTGCATAAGCGGCGGTTGGTATGTTGTGTCGCATTAAAAACTGCTTTGCATAATCTTTACTTCCTTCCAATTGTGCTCCTTCTTGTGAGGGTCCAATGATGGGTATGTTTTTTAAGATCTTATCATTTTCGAAAAAATCAACAATCCCTAGTACTAAGGGGTCTTCGGGTCCCACTACAACCATATCGACTTGATCATTTAAAACACAATTCTTAACAGCAACAAAATCAGTGGGAGAAAGGGCAATATTTTCAGCAATGGCGGCGGTTCCTGCATTTCCGGGGGCCACTAAGAGTCGGCTACAATGTGAACTTTGAAGCAGCTTCCAAGCTATAGCAT
>JBKBOP010000217.1:0-795 GCA_046293575.1 Flavobacterium sp.
GTAAAAAGAGAGCAAACATTAAGTGCGTGGAATTATTTGGAGAAACTTTATACCTCAGACTCACTTTTCATTACTCAGAGGTCAGTGCTTAAGAATATAAGAAAAGAAAAACAACGAATTAATAATGAAGAAGTCGCCTATTTAGATAAGCTTCCTGTAAATAGCTATTTAAAGTGGTTTTTGCCTTTACGTAAACTGGTAAATAGTGTTTCTGTGGTAGTACAATATCGACAAGAGGAAATTCCAGCTACCAGAAATGCACTTCGACAAATCAATTATGCGGATTCTAGGCTGTATAAAAGCGGCTTGTTAAAAGAATCCTTAGAAAACCACCTTTGGTTTTTAGAAAACAGTAGTGGTTCCATAGATGCTGTTTTTGCAGAACTAAACACATCTATAGACGTCATATTGTCACAATCAATAAAAAATGAAAGTGTCTTTAACGAGATTACTACCTATCTTTTGTTTTTATTAGAAAAGCAGAGTTTGTTTACCTCTGCTGAGTATCTAGCTCAAAAAGTACTTAACGAAACCAGATGCAATATCACTGAAAATGTTGCTAAACAAATGGAGGCCTACCGTAAAATGGCTTTAGGAGCCATTGCTCCAGAAATTTTTTTTACACCATTCACCTATTTCCCAGCGGATGTAAATGCCAAAAAATTAAGCGATTTGCAAGCCGATTATTTTGTAGTAGTATTTTCTGCGGGTTGGTGTTCACATTGCACACAAGAGATGCAAGAATTAGCCACTTTGTATCCATCATGGAAAGAAAAAAATGTGGAAATCATTATG
>JBKBOP010000218.1:0-748 GCA_046293575.1 Flavobacterium sp.
TTGTATGGTTTGTGATGTAGGGAAGAACATGAAACTTACACATTCCAATTAAAACATGCGACCCCGCTGGGGTCGAAATCGACATCCAATCACGATTCTATAAACATGCGACCCCGCTGGGGTCAAACCCATAAACACTTCAACACAAAATAAAATCTGTGTGCATTCATTCAAACTGCATGTACCTACTGTACCTACACCAACCTAACATCTACTACCAACTCCCCACTAAGACTGAAAACTGAGACTGCGACTGCAACTGACCACTGAACACTCAAAAAAAACGGTATAAAAATACCCTCTCTTAGAACCCTTTCTGAATTCAAATTTCTAAATTCTACCTTCCGAGACTGCGACTGCGACTGAAAACTGCGACTGCGACTGTGCCCACTCCCTCATTACTGTTTTATAAATCGAATGGGGTTATAACCATCTAGCGAAATAAAATATACCCCTCGAGCCAGTGCCGAAACATGAATTCCCTGTTCTAAAGACAATTTACCATTTAAAACAACTTTACCACTCATATCAGTTACTTTAAAATTTTCAGCAGTTGCTTCATTTTTCATACGCACATACAAAGTTTCAGATACAGGGTTGGGAAATAGCTGAATTGAAACATCATTAGGATTATGAAGGCTTAACGATTCGTTGATATAATATTTTGCCATGACTATATCATAATCATTCAACACTTCATCATATAAATAACCACTAACAACTAGCTTACCATCTCCGGTGGCTGTAG
>JBKBOP010000219.1:0-306 GCA_046293575.1 Flavobacterium sp.
TCGGCTGATGGTGCTGTGCCAGGGCAAAACCTCATCAATATCATATCTGATAAACAAACGAATATCCAAACAATTGGAGCAGTATTCAATCAGTTTTCGATCAGAATTGATGTTGTTGAGATAACCCACCAAACAGATTTTGAAGAACACCACAGGGTCGATGCTCTCTTGTCCTTCTTGTCCATAATAGTCTTGAGTAGCTTTATACAAAAACCGAAAGTCAATGGCTTTATCCAGCAATCGGTAAAAATTATGCTCCGGAATTAAGTCCTGTAAATGAACTTGGTAGAGCATTTTTGGAGTGAG
>JBKBOP010000219.1:315-720 GCA_046293575.1 Flavobacterium sp.
GAATCTTTTTGGCAAGTATTTTTTGGTATATTTGGGGAGTTGTGCAACAAGCACAGCGGGTTTGTGCAAGCGGGGGTGCAGTGCTTCGTATGACAATTTTGTGTATAATTGAAGTGCGGTTCTTCGTATCAAGTGTGGTGCTAAAAATCCCCGCCTGACACAAACCCGCAAACCGTTAGCAAACAGTTTATATTATCAGCAAAACTCTTGAGATTTTCCAATTTTTGCGTTTAGAAAATTAACCAATGACTTTTTGCTTTAATAGACAGTCTTGGACTCCAAAAGACATTAACGAGCTCAACATTACGTTGAATTAAAAACCGAAATACTTAACACAAAATATTGACCAACTTGGACTCCAAATGACAATGACTAGCCGAAGTTTACGCAAAAAAGATTACATTA
>JBKBOP010000220.1:0-717 GCA_046293575.1 Flavobacterium sp.
ACAGCGGTTTCATGCTTGGCTTTTCAAGCCGCACGAAAACCTAGTTGTTTAGCTGCTGCCCTTCTGTCTTTTGTGTTGAGTGTCTGTCAGTTGTGCGACTTGGTCCCGAAAGCTTTCGGGATGTGTGGCTGTGAAGCATGGGCATTTCTGTCGGTTTATGCGTTCTCAATTATTTTTATTTACTCACTTTTTTTATTGATTTTTTTATCGGTGTTCGTGAAACCTTTAGGTTCAACGAAGTGAATCGCAATTTTTATTTCATTGAATTTTCTATGATAGCGATTTCTTCTTCGGTCAGGTCATATAGTTGGTAAACCAATTGGTCTATTTGGTTTTCTCAATTATTTATCATCTTCGAGTCCATATAATTTCAAAAACTCATCATATTCTTGCTGAAATGTTTTCTTTGTGTGATGTTGTTTTTGATTTTTTATGTATTGAAAAACCTTTTGAACAACAGATTCGGAAACGGAATAAGCAGCATAACCTGTTTGCCAAGCAAATTTTTCTGAAATAAGATTGTTTTGATTAATAAAATGTGAACTGCTGCCTTTGATTTGTTTTAAAACATCAGCTATTGATTTTTGAGGGCTCAGCAAAAACAAGCAATGAATGTGGTCGGGCATTCCGTTGATAATCCTAACAGGGCATCCTTTTTCTCTCAATTGTTCGGATATAAATGAATACAGCTTTTGTTCCATTGCCAATTTTATCAAA
>JBKBOP010000221.1:0-703 GCA_046293575.1 Flavobacterium sp.
ACGGCTAGAACGCTTGGTCATACGGCTAGAGCGGGAGGTCATAGGGCTAGGACAAGCAGTTAGAAGGTTTTTAGGTTTTAAAGTTTTTTGGTTATGAGTTTTTTTGTTTTGAGGGAGCGGGGACGATGGGGACTTTGGGGACGGTGGTTTTGTGTTAAATAGGTTTTATAGTTTTTTGGTTTGGAGTTTTTCAGTTTTTGGTTTTAAAGTATAGAGCCCACCAGATGCCCCCGAATGGTCGGGGGGCGGGAGCGGGGGTCATACTACTAGAACGCCCGGTCATACGGCTAGAGCGGGAGGTAATATCGCTAGAGCGGGAGTTCATACGACTAGAGCGGGAGGTAACACGGCTTGGTCGTTTGGTCATATGGTTAGAACAAGCAGTTAGATGGTTATAGGTTTTAAAGTTTTTTAGTTTATGGTTTTAAAAGTTTATTGGGTTGGGTATGGCAGGGATTTGGAGGGCTTCTATTTGTTTTTGAATGGTTTTTTTAAAGTTTTTTTTATTTTTTTTCGTGTTTTACGGAAAACCGTAAAAATGGATGGAATTTGGGTGGTATGTTTGGGGTGAGGTGGTTAGGGATAGTGGGCGTAAGAAAAAACACGAGGAATTGGGGTTGGGATGGAAAAAAGTTGGTTATATTTGGGAGGGTAGTAGTTATAGGCAATTTGTTGATAATATTTTACTATACAACATATCTGC
>JBKBOP010000222.1:0-697 GCA_046293575.1 Flavobacterium sp.
CTAAATCATATCAAAGATTATTTATAAATTTTCAAATAGACAGCACTTTAATATTTAGCCCACAAGAAGATATTAAACAATCTAAACAACCATTTTTATTCATACACGGGGAACTTGACAAAACGGTAACCTATAGACAAGCAATTACAAACTACGAATATGTTTCAAATACAAACAAAAAGTTTTACTTGGTAAAAAGTGCTGGACATAACGAGACTGGCCACAATAGTAAAGAATATTATCAAGTTCTAAATAATTTTTTACAAAATAAATAAAGAGTACTTTTTGTCATTATGACCGAACTACTGGCTATAACAGCACCTACCCAAAAGTGGCGGTTCAGTGGTTAAATCAAGCTTTGTGCTTCTATCAAAGTTTGTGTTTTGTTGACAGTCAAGTGCTTCGAAATCGCCACCTTCGGGTAGCTGCCAACCGTTATAGCCAATGGTCTGACGACAGAAACACAACATATTAACAGCGTGACAAAAGAACTTTTAGACAACGGTTTTCTTCACCTGACTGACCAGACCGAAGAGCAATTGAACGATTTAATAAATTCGTTAGGACAGGTTATTTTCACTACTGACGTTGTTGTAAAACCTGAAAGTAAAGGAATGGTAACCTCTGCTCGTGGACTTGACTATCATACCGACCACCATAAAGCCAAATACATAATTTGGTATTGTTACAAGCAGAC
>JBKBOP010000223.1:0-682 GCA_046293575.1 Flavobacterium sp.
GAAGTTCAACACTTTAAAATAATATGTTAAATTTATACGAAAGTGATAGTTGCTAAAATGAAAATTTGGAGTTAAAAAATAAAAATAATGGCATAAATAAATGTAGGGGTATGCTTATATTTAAAACCCTATGGATGAATAGTTACTTTACATCTAATTGCGATGAACACATCATACTTTCAATAAAAACTGTTAATGTGATCATAAGAGACTGTTGAGACTACTCGATAAACTTCATGAGTTGACACTGTTTATTGAATACTTCCAACTTCACATCCTCATTCTCCATTTGAATACTAATCATCATTATAATCTAGAAGAACTTGATAAAAGTAGCCCCTACAATCAATACTAAAAGCATCAAAAAAAATATATTTCTACTCCACTGATCTCTTGATTGTTCCTCTTTGAGGTCTGTTTTACAAAATCTTATCAAAACCCACCATAAAAACCCACCTATATCACTTTCAATTTTGAATCTCATTTTAATCATAATTTAGTTGGACATTAATTAAAGTATAAGGAATGATTCCACTTCTTTGGCATGTTTTATTCAAAAATAAGAATAATTTGAAAGATTTTAAGTTCAACTAAAATGTTGTTAGCCCAAGGACTGTTAGACTATTCCTCCCGAAAGTCTTATTTTTGCAAAAAAGTCTTTATGTTCGAAAAAGAAAAAGTA
>JBKBOP010000224.1:0-680 GCA_046293575.1 Flavobacterium sp.
CCTTTGGTATTTATGAAATGGTTCGGGTCGTAATAGGTTTTCTTTAAAAAGTCAATTACAAGGTTTTTATGAAACTCTTCGCTTTCGGTGTCATTTGTCCTGTCGAGTAAAGCAATTAGATTAGTCTTGAAACCTTCAATTTCAGTCCTGTTCGGTTTTACTTTTAAAAAGGCTTTGTTCAGTGCCTTTCTTGGTTTCAATTCTTTTAATTCCATCTACTATTTTATATTCTTTTTTCAGTCGGTTAAGATAAGTTTTTCGGTCGGAACGATGTCAGTGCGTTGGCAAAAAAATGGCTCTTTTGGTTTTTTGAGCGTTGGCTTGTGTGTCGGGCAAAACCAAATGTGCCATTTTGTGCGGTTGGCTTTTCGGGTCATTTTTCTGTCGGTTAAATGTTGCTCTGTCGGTCGTCATAGGGTTGCAGCTAACACGCTCATTACCGCAACCAAGAAGGGATTCAGTGCGGCTGAACTCCAAAGACAACTTGGGATGAAGCGTTATGAACCGGTTTTCAGAATGTATCACAAGCTCAGGGCAGTCATGGGAAAACGTGATGACCGCTACAGACTTGAATACATGGTTGAATACGATGAAGCTTTTGTGGGAAAGTCCACCAAAGCCCAAGTCCGAAGCAAACTCAAGCGAGGCCGAGGTACTCAAAAACAGTCAAAAGTGGCTGT
>JBKBOP010000225.1:0-668 GCA_046293575.1 Flavobacterium sp.
AATATACCAGAGCGTCTGTTTGCCTTTTTCTTCAGACCCCTGCCGTTAGAAGCCCAGTCATTTTTGCAAAGTGCAGCTGCTTTAGAAAATTCCTTCTACTTGCTTTTGCATATGCTCTTCATCTGGGTGCTCATCAAAAATTTTAAATATCGTTTCCCATCCAAGATACCACCATGGATTTATTTCGCTGGATTTTTCATGCTCGTCTGCGGAGCTTTTTATATCTTTCGCTACGCAAATTTCGGTATCTTTATGAGAACCAAAATCATGTATGCGCCCTTTTGGATAACTGCAATCTTATGGATGATGAGTACATATGAGGCAGGAGTGAAGAAGTCAGAATTTAGCCCTTCGACAGGCTCAGGGTGACAGGAGTTTTGAAGTGCATTAATGGATAAGTGGAACTACTATTGTGCACTAAACAACCAACGAGATTTGAGTACAAGTGAAGATGTACACTTGAACGATACGTTCAGAATACCCTATAAGTAGAAATGTTGTCCCTTCAAAAGTTGCTTTTACCTATTTCAATTGTCCACCTGAGCTTGTCGAAGGACGTATAATCTTAAAGGACGTATCAAAAAAATGAAAAGCCCTTCGACAGGCTCTGGGTGACAGGAGTTTTGAAGTGCATTAATGGATAAGTGGAACTACGATTGTGCACTAAA
>JBKBOP010000226.1:0-644 GCA_046293575.1 Flavobacterium sp.
TTAGATGAAAGCAAAAGTTATTACAAAGACATTCTTGCTAAACCTTTTGATTTTGATAAAAAGGAATCTATCAACACCGATTATGACAACCTCCCCTATGCCTTGAATGTTAAGGATTTAAAAGAAAGATGGAGAAAGCAAATAAAACTTTCAGTGCTCTCAACAATGGCTGACAAGATAAAGCATGAAGAAGATAAAAAGAAAGATGATGCAACTTACAAACCGAAATCAGTTGATGAATTGGAAAAAGAATCACGTGAAAGTGCCTTAAAGTCCTTAGATGATTATTACAATTTTATACAGGAATTAGATAGAAACGACTGGTTTGGAGTATATATCAATGCTATATCTTCCCGATTCGACCCTCATACAAATTATATGGCTCCTGATGATAAAGAGCGTTTTGATGTTAGTATGAGTGGTAAATTTGAAGGCATTGGAGCCAGATTGCAAAAGAAAAATGACTTTACAGAAGTGACTGAACTTATCTCGGGTGGACCCGCTTGGAGAAGCAAAGAATTAGAGCAAGGTGATGTGATTCTAAAAGTGGCTCAAGGTGATGAAGACCCTGTTGATGTTGTGGGTATGAGATTAGATAATATTGTCAAGAAAATTAAAGGGCCAAAAGGTTCAGAAGTTCGATT
>JBKBOP010000227.1:0-643 GCA_046293575.1 Flavobacterium sp.
GCCCCGGGTTTGCATCCTGAACATGGTGCGACGTTGAAGAAGATTACGCCTTATATGATTCAAAAGTATGGGTTGAAGGGGGATTGTTTGAGTAGGTAGTCGCAGTTTTCAGTCGCAGTTTTCAGTGGGGAGTTGGGAGTCGCAGTTTTCAGTCGCAGTCGCAGTTTTCAGTGGGGAGTTGGGAGTTGGGAGTCGCAGTTTTCAGTCGCAGTTTTCAGTCGCAGTCGCAGTTGGGAGTTGGGAGTTGGAAGTCGCGGTTGCAGTCGCAGTTTTCAGTCGCAGTCGCAGTTGGGAGTTGGGAGTCTTGGGACGGGTTGCGGGTTGCGGGTTGTTGTTATAAGGGCGATTGTTTTTATACCGTTTTTTTAGATGTATATTGTATACTGTATATTGTATTGACAGAGAGTATTGGTATGCTGAACTATTTCCGGCTTAGTATCGACAGTATACAGTTTTCAATTTACAATATACAATATACATTATACTGTATATCGTATTGACAGGGGGTATTGGTATTCTAAAATAATTCTGGCTTCTTACTGTGTTAGGGGGAGGCAATTTACAACTTTTTTTCTTACGATAATGATAGGACATCCTGTAACAATCGTGCCATTTGTGTCATTTTAGGACATCTGGTACACTC
>JBKBOP010000228.1:0-640 GCA_046293575.1 Flavobacterium sp.
GGCATATATTTAATTAAGGTTTCTACTCTTGAAGCAAGTGCTTTAATTGTGAATTTAAAAGGTTTATTTACATATAAAATTTGATTTGAATTAATGCTGTGGATCACTGTGTAATTTTTTAAAAAATAATCCCCGAAATCGGGGATAAGGTTCATTAAGGAATGGGGAGGCTTTTTGCTTTGATATCCAATAAATAGGGCGGTTAAGGTCATTAAGGTTATCGTAGGGATGGAGTGCGGGGTTGATTATTGGGGTGTGTGTTTTTTTAAATTTCAACGGATTAAAATCCGTTGCTACAAAAGATTCGAGCCTACGGCTCTGGGATATGGTGGTTGGGTATTGGTTTTTTTTCACAGATTGAGCGGATTTTTACAGGTGGCTAACAGTGTGTGTTTTATTTGGAATGTGAAATTTTAATAGGGTTGCACCCTATGCTGAATTAGGATTGATGATTAACGATTGGGGGATTTTTGATTTTATATCTAAGAACTAGGGTTGGTTTGTTTCTGTTTTTGGGTATTGATTTATTTGTGAGATTGTATTTTAAAAAAGTTTATTTTTGAGATGCCTCACATTTCACGGTGCTCCTGAAATTTCGGAAATGCGAAAGCGTTGAGTAAGTTTTGAGGTTTTGGCAACA
>JBKBOP010000229.1:0-638 GCA_046293575.1 Flavobacterium sp.
GGTTTTGAATATTAGTTTTGATAAAAGTAATTTGTATGAAAATGGAATGTCAACTTCATACGATTTATATGTACAAGGCGATGAAATCATAATTTGGGATTTTATTGGAGACCCAGATTCTGGAGAAAGATTTTTATATAAGAAAAAATAATAATTAACCGCAACCATTGAACAATCCCATTTAAAAATCTACTCCAAAGCTTCGCAATCAAAATAAGTCTATGCTCCGCAATCTCCCTGCACGATTTTATTGTATTAAAAATCAACTCCCAAACCCCGCTCCCGCCAGATTGCATCTGGTGGGCACTACAACCTTAAAACCCCATTCACGAAGTGATTAAAAATCCCCCTCCAATCCCTGAAAGGGCGACATACGTCAGCATAGGGTGCAACCCTATGAAAAACAAACCTCCCAAAAAAACATGCGACCCCGCTGGGGTCGGTATCCATCGACCCTAACGATGCTATAAACGTTTGACCCAGTTGGGGTCATCCATACGTCATAAACTTAATGAACCTTAGCCTCCGAATCTTCGGAGCTTAGCGTAAACCTTTGCTCCCGAGGCTCGGGATTTGCGGTTAAATAAAACCCAACCCAACTTCCCCATAAATTATCTATAATAGCTTAACTCAACTAT
>JBKBOP010000230.1:0-618 GCA_046293575.1 Flavobacterium sp.
TATGATTATGTTTTGTTTTACTTTAGGTGGTGGGTTGTTGGTTGTAGTTTGTAGGATGAAACCTGAAACTTGAAACCTGAAACTTGGAAAGGCGTGTGGAGATCCCTCCTTGGGGTCGGGATGACAAGCTTTGCGTGTACAGTAGGTGGTGGGTAGTAGGTAGTAGGTGGTAGGCTGAAACCTGAAACTTGAAACTTGAAACTTGAAACTTGGAATGGCGTGTGGAGATCCCTCTCATGAGTCTCAGTCTCAGTCTCAGTCACAGTCTTAGTCTCAGTATTTGATTTTCAACATTAAGATCATTAAGGTTTTTTCATTAAGGGTATTAAGGTTTGCTTCGCTTTATTTTTTAAAATTAAGACATTTTTGTGGAGATGGTAGGTGGTAGTTGTATACTGTATACTGTATATTGTATACTGTATATTGTAGTAGGTAGGTTGTAGGTGGTAGGCTGGAACTGGGGCAAACCTGAAACTTGAAACCGAAATCATGAGAGGACATGATGTAAACCCGCAACCCGTAACCCGCAACCTGAAACTTGAAACTTGAAACCTGAATGTTGTGGAGGGTGTTGCATGGTCGTTTGGGATGGACGAGTAAGGCATGTTTTCTTCTTTC
>JBKBOP010000231.1:0-614 GCA_046293575.1 Flavobacterium sp.
CAGGTAGAGACATTTTAATCGGTAGTCGCAGTTTGATAATTCAGCTTTTAAATAGAAATCTGATTGACGAATTTCAAATTTGTATTCACCCAATGATTGAAGGAAAAGGTTTAAAACTGTTTGACCAAATTGAAAGCCGAATTTTGTTCAAACTCATCAAGACAAAATCTTTAAATTCAGGAGTAACAATATTTTATTATGAGCCTACATCAGAAAGAACAACGACCCGCTAACACGGGTTTTGCGTCAGGCGGGGTGACGTGCAAACTTGGGGCTTTGTGCTACTATTCAAGTTCAGTGCTGGTTGACAGTTTTGTGCTCTGAAACCCGCCCGAACGCAAAGCCCGAAAACGTTACCACCAATGCTAAAAAGACAGACGACATAGCAAGACAATGACTGAATATGGAACGAACATAGAAACCATATTAACTACTTGGGCAGATAATTTTGCTGACCGTGTCTTGTTATTTGGACAGGTAACAGAAAAGAAAGAAAAATCCCACCCTTCGCATTTTTTAAAATTTCTTTTAGCCAGCCGCACAAACGGCACATTTGGTTTTGCCCCGAAACACAAAGCCGACCCCTCGGCAAAACCAAAAGAGCCGTTTTTTTC
>JBKBOP010000232.1:0-603 GCA_046293575.1 Flavobacterium sp.
GGAATGGGTTCCATATTACGACACACTTGACTATTATAAAAATGACGACTTATTTGATTTGCTTAGACAATCATTTGTTAAATCCTTTGACGGAGAATTAAATGAAACAGAATTATTTATTGACGACCTTGTTTACGGACAAGCCTGTGGAATTATTGGTGAAGACCCTAAAGAGAAAATGATAATTGACAATCTCATTGCTACAAAGAATAAAGAGGAATTATTTAGGTGGTTAAAGTCAACAAATTTTGAAAAGCAAATTTATGCCGTTGACGGACTATTTCAGTTGAAAGTAGGAGGAGCAACGTTTACTTCTGAAGAAATTGAAATAATCAATAAAGTATTAAGCAAAAAGGGAACTATTTTTCATTGTAGAGGCTGTGTTCATAGTTGGAAGGACGTGAGAATGGTGACTTACAAATTTAAATTTGAATGAAAAGGCGAAGGCATAACAGCACCTACCCAAAAGTGGCGGTTCAGTGGTTAAATCACGCTTTGTGCATCTATCAAAGTTTGTGCTTGATTGAAAGTGAATCGCTCCGAAATCGCCACCTTCGGGTAGCTGCAAAACGTTATGCCTCATTGTAGGACGACCCAACCCGA
>JBKBOP010000233.1:0-601 GCA_046293575.1 Flavobacterium sp.
CACCATAGGAAGCTTGGTTATCACTAAATCCATTGCCTTAATGTTATTGTTTGCAGTAGTGATGCTATTGGCTTCTTTTTCAATGATTAGACCTTCCAAAAAACAAATTGAAGAGGCTGCAAAAATTAGCTATAACTATCCTCTTATTCTGCTAGAGGGAGTACTTGTGGGAGTGCTCACCGGACTCGTGGGAGCAGGGGGTGGGTTTTTAATCATTCCAGCCCTGGTATTATTGGCGAAGATGCCCATGAAGCTTGCCGTTGGAACCTCACTATTTATAATTGCAGTTAAATCACTCATCGGGTTTACGGGTGATATGCAAAAAATGGAAGATATTGATTATCCCTTTCTACTATTATTTACTTTGTTTTCTATTATAGGGATTTTTATCGGCATTCAATTATCCAAAAAAATAGCTGGGGCCAAACTAAAAACAGGATTTGGCTGGTTTGTACTGGTCATGGGTATCTATATTATTATCAAAGAATTATTTTTTCAATAGAACATGTTTCAACAACAACATAGTAGAGGGTTTGTTTTTAGTTTTATACTTGCATTCATAGCAGTGCTTGTTGCTCAACTATTGCCTTTTCTCAACAGC
>JBKBOP010000234.1:0-600 GCA_046293575.1 Flavobacterium sp.
AGTTGGGTCTTCCATCACATTTACATCAATTATCTCTTCTGCATTTTTGAGCAATTGACGACAATCTGCACTCAAATGTTTTAAATGAATTTTCTTGCCAACTTTATGATAGCGTTCAGTTATTTTATTCAAGGCTTCAATGGCAGACATATCTACTACACGACTTTCAGCAAAATCAATAATAACTTCATTTGGGTCGTTTAACACATCAAATTTCTCATTGAATGCAGTAGTCGAACCAAAGAAAAGAGGGCCATAAATTTCATAATGCTTAACTCCGTTTTCGTCAACATATTTTCTAGCTCTAATTCGTTTAGCCCAAGCAAAAACTAAAGCAGCGATAATTACTCCGATAATTACAGCCAAAGCAAGATTGTGTAAAATTACAGTTACCAAGGTAACCAACACCATCACCAAAATATCTGACTTGGGCATTTTAGTAAATGTTTTCAAACTCGCCCATTCAAATGTTCCGATTGCTACCATAATCATCAAACCAGTTAAAGCAGCCATTGGCACTTTTTCAATGAGACCAGAGCCAAACATCACAAATACTAATAACATCACAGCAGCCACAATGCCCGATAATCTTGCTCTTGC
>JBKBOP010000235.1:0-600 GCA_046293575.1 Flavobacterium sp.
TTGCTTTTCAAAATACTCGTTTTCAGTTGAAACGATATGTCTTTTAATTGTGTCCTTGTCAAAATACAAGATACTTTCTGGGCGATATGTGTCACCACTTAAAACAACTTTGTCCCAATGATTCAAAATCGGCTCAAGGCCGAAGTATTTTCTTTGCTCATTTGTCAATTCGTATTTTGTTGTCATATAATAGCTACTATAGTCGTTGTGCCTTTACCCGAAGTTGGCGGTTTCGAAGCACTTCTCTGTCAACCAAGCATAAACTTTGATAGAAGCACAAAGTTTGATTTAACCACTGAACCGCCACTTTTGGGTAGCTGCTGTTACCAGCATACCCTTCTGTCTCAATATCCACTATCAGTTGCACTTTATCCATATTAATTGTCTGTAAAGCGAGCTGTAACTTCTGGCCATTTTAGCTGCAACATCAAATATGGTAGTTTCCATTTTCCGCTTTCAAGTTCACCATCTTCTAATTCTAAATTTGTTGTCACACCAATACGAGACGCATGTAGTCTATATGAGTTAAAGAAATCCCTTTCGCTTGCTGTCAATGCAACGCCGGTTTTTTTATGTACCATTTTCATTTGCCAAGTGTCT
>JBKBOP010000236.1:0-596 GCA_046293575.1 Flavobacterium sp.
TTAAAGTTCCCTCGACTTACGCCCAGTCAATGTCGTTTGTTGTCTGAGCAGTTTGATTTTAGTCCGGGACAGATTGAGAATGTCGTACGCAAGGCCCTTGCCGAGGAGATTATCAGTGGGGTAGCGGTGGGATTTCCATCGATGGTACGCTTTTGCCAACAAGAACGCTGGCAGGCACAGGGTATGGGGGGGAGGAGAATTGGTTATTAGAACGACAGGAATTGTCGTTGGGATGTGGTATCTTTGGAGTGGTCAGTCTCAGTTTTCAGTCTCAGTCTCAGTCTCAGTCACAGTCACAGTCTCAGTTTGGAGTGGGGAGTTTGGAGTGGTCAGTGGTCAGTCGCAGTCTCAGTCGCAGTCACAGTCTCAGTTGGGAGTAGGTAGTGTGATGTAATTACACGGATACCGCAGATGGGACGGATATGCACGGCTTATAAAGGTCAGCTTTAAGAAATTTTGAAAGATATTAACAAGTATATAGGATTTGATTTAATATACTACATTTGGGAAAATTTAATAAACTACTAATCAATGAATAAAAACTACTTAATCGTTTTGGCTTTCCTGAGTTTTTTTATAAGTCACGCCCAGCAAGC
>JBKBOP010000237.1:0-591 GCA_046293575.1 Flavobacterium sp.
GGTGTCGTCTTTTAAGCTGCCGCATAACGTTTTCGGGCTTGGCGAAGGTGGCGATTTTAAGCACTAAATTTCATACGAAGCACCAAATTTTAAATTTACCAAAAACTGTCATACGAAGCACTGCACCGCCACTTTTGCCAAACCCGTGTTACCAGCTGGCGTTCTGTCGTCTGTGTCTTGTAAGTCAGGTCTGATAAGGTTTTCGCTGTCTGTTTATGTTGCTTTTTCTGTGAAGGTTGTGCGTTGGAGGGTTTAAAAAAAATTAGAAGTGGAAGGAAATTTTAAAAAATAATTTTGTCTGGGTAGCAAGGGGCAAGCTCTTTTGCAATTTTTGGTCACTGCGTTGGTTTGTGTGAATTGCAAATGTGCTTGACCCCGTGTGTTGGCTTATTTCAAAAACAACTTATTCAATAAGTATTGTTCATTGCTTTCATCCCAAATTAGCCAGACCTTTTTTTTAGTGGATTTGATTTTTCCTATATTCATTTTATCGTCTGCATATATTTTCAACAAATTCTTTTTCGTCAAGCAATAGATTGGTTCATTTATACTCTTACTGAAATGGTATGATGTCCTTGTGGGCGAATAAAT
>JBKBOP010000238.1:0-587 GCA_046293575.1 Flavobacterium sp.
ACACTTGACTTTTCAAATCCTATCCCTAAATTTGGAATGGTGTCCGAATGACAGTATGTCCATTCTGGACACACACAGCACCTACCCAAAAGTGGCGGTTCAGTGGTTAAATCACGCTTTGTGCATCTATCAAAGTTTCTGCTTGGTTGACAGTGTAGTGCTTCGAAATCCGCTTCTTCGCCAAGCGCCAAAACGTCAAACTGTCTAAAAACCTCTTTTCTACACTTAACTAACTGATTGTTAATAATTAAGCACTTGTTTTATTTGCTTACATACTGATAATCAGTAGTTTTTTGGCTGTTTAAGCCATTCTTTTTCCCTAACTTTAAAATCGCAAATTCTTAGAACCTCAAAATTAATTACCGCGAAAGCCGTTTAGTAATTTCCTTTTATCCTATTTTTGAACCCGAAGCGGAGGTTTTAAGACAAACTGACGTTACCAGCAAGCATAAAGAACCGACACCGAAAGACAATGTGGTGAGTAATAGTAAAAACCCACAGACCAGAACAATGATTGACGGGAGAAAAAAAGAAAAATGACAGAATTTCAAATAGCACTTAAAAAAATATTAGAAATAAATGAACGA
>JBKBOP010000239.1:0-570 GCA_046293575.1 Flavobacterium sp.
AATATAAAAAACTTCATTATATTTCTCCTGATTTTTATAAATCAAATTTTCTGCAAATTCACTTTTTCTACTATCACAACCTCCAATTACAAGTATTATCATTATTGAACATTTAATAATCTTTTAATTTCTTCAACAATTGTTTTTCCTGCTCTTTTTTGTGCTTCCTCTGTCTGCGATGCAATATGTGGAGTTAAAATAACATTATCTAAATTTAAAAATTCCTCATTAATATTTGGCTCATTTTCAAAAACATCCAAACATGCTCCAAAAATTCTTTTATTTTTTAATGCTTCAATTAATGCATTCTCATTAACAACACCTCCTCTTGATGTATTTATCAAAATAGCATTTTTCTTCATTAAATTTATTTCTTTCTCATTTATCAAATTTTTTGTTTCATCTGTCAATGGAACATGAATAGAAATAAAATCACAATTTTTCAAAATTTCATCCATTGTTTCACAATATTTCACATTCAAATTTTCATAAATTTTTCTATCTTTTACATAAGGATCGTAAGCAAAAACATTAGCATTAAATCCATTTGCAATTTTTGCAACTTGCTTT
>JBKBOP010000240.1:0-569 GCA_046293575.1 Flavobacterium sp.
ATCTCCAACGAAATAGCCTCGCGGTTTGAAGTGTTTCATCAATCTCCTCAAATTCTTTTAATTAAAGACGGTGAGTGTGTTTTCTACTCGTCACATGAAAACATTCATGTAGATTCGTTAAGAAAATATTTATAATCTTTTTAACATCGTAATTGTAAATCACGAATACATTTGTAAAAAAAATCGTGATGAAAAGATTAATTTACGTTGTATTCCTCATTTTGAATTCAATTGTTTATTCTCAAATAGAAGAAGTTCCAAAAACAACTTTTGGAGTCAGAGCAGGGATTAACATGACGGATTTAAAAATTCAATCAAACATTTTCCCAAATAGTAATGGTGATGGAACATACGCCACCACAACACTTTTTGGAAGTTTTTTTACAAACTTCAAATTAAATCAAAAGCTGAGTTTACAACCAGAATTGGGTTTAACCTTTTCTGATGACCTCATATTTGTGGAAGTTCCACTGTTTGTGAACTATGAGTTTTCTAAAAAGATTACTAGTTTTATAGGTCCAAAATATAGTTACTTAGCAAATGAAAATTACAATGATGCTTTGTTTACC
>JBKBOP010000241.1:0-553 GCA_046293575.1 Flavobacterium sp.
GGGTGAAATCTACCACCTATGGTGACACCCCCATAACTTTGGCACCTATCCCGATGCCTCCATCATCACCCTTAAAATAATTCTCGACCACTTTCATACTTTGCGTGAAACCTATGGTATGACTTCTAAAACCATGGGGAGTTTTTAATTAATCCCTTCGACCCTTCCCTTCGACAAGCTCTGGGTGACAGTAGAGCTAAAGTGCACGAATTTATTAGAGAACCGTAATTGTGCTTCAAATAAATGACGCGATTTAAGTTCAATTTTGATACGCCCTTCCCATCGACTATCGCTCAGGGCAAGCTGGCTCAGGAGGACAGTGGTACTTAAGTGTATTCATTGAATGGAGAACCGTAATTGTGCTTTAAACCACTAACGCGATTTAAGTTCAATTTTGATACGCCCTTCGACAAGCTCAGGAGGACAGTGGTACTTATGTGTATTCATTGATTAGAGAACTAGAATTGTGCTTCAAACAACAGCCGAATTTTGAGTACAAGTAAAGATATTCACTAGTACCATAATTTCAAAATCATCTTTTATGCAGATATAA
>JBKBOP010000242.1:0-549 GCA_046293575.1 Flavobacterium sp.
TGAACCTGAGGATCTTATCAATTGCTTTCCATCTTCCATGTTTGAAATTGATTTTGAAATTTTATGGACATACAAGCGGCAGTTTTTTGCAAATAAAAAATTGCGTTCTTCTAAATTGTACGGTTTTTCACTCATAACTTTTAAAACATGAAAATATTTAAATCTTTAGGTATTGGAATTTAGTTTTTGGAATTTAGTTTTTGGAATTTGGAATTTAGTTTTTGGAATTTGGAATTTAGTTTTTGGAATTTAGTTTTTGGAATTTAGTTTTTGGAATTTGGAATTTTCAAAGATAAATATCCATTAGTCCCTCCGGCAAATCCATTACAATCTTTTTATTAGCTCTGTCAACCTTAATGATAAAATGGTCAATCATGGGGATTAGAATCTCCTTTTCCTCATGTATCACTTCAAATAGTGGTTGAGCAGTGGAATCGTTGACAGAAACAATTTTCCCAACAATCCCTAAACGTTGGTCTTCTATTTCAAAATCAATAACCTCGTGAAAATAGAATTTATTGCCCTCAAGTTTTGGCAAAAAGGAAAGAG
>JBKBOP010000243.1:0-548 GCA_046293575.1 Flavobacterium sp.
AAAGGAAAGAAATACAAAACTTCTTTCCCTTCTATAGATTTATTGTTTTTCCTAAACGAAATTCATTGAATTATTCGCAATAAAGTATATAAATATTTAACAATTTTAATTTGGAAAAACCATAGTTATCGGGGGACAAACGAGGACCACCTGCGTGGTATCTTGGCGATAGCCAAAAAGCAAATGTCTATAAAAACTAATTTTATGGGTAAGGGAATTTATGACCAATAGTGACGGAAAAACACGATAAAAACCAAGCAATACACTCCACAAAAAAAGAAGACTACTAATCCTCTTAAAATAGCTTATAAAACCTTTACGAAAAACCCATAGTGGACGGACAGTAATCGGTTCCGTTCAACAGGAGTTTCATTGTTGGCTTTTCAAGCCCAACGAAACTCTAGCTATTAACTGTTGTGTTTGTTTTTTACTAATAGGTTTGTATCAAAACGTCAGTAGGAATTTTTAATTCATTGTGTAATTGACGAATCATTTCTAACGATAGTTTCCTTTTTCGGTTCAAAATTTCGCTTGCACGACTTTTAAAC
>JBKBOP010000244.1:0-542 GCA_046293575.1 Flavobacterium sp.
TCCACATGAATCTAAGTTTGAACTATCTTGGTAAGTAACGTTTACTTGCTCATCACATGCATCAGTAGCTGATGGAGTGCTGAATACAGCTTCCTCAGGACATTCAACACTATAGTCATAACCAACACCAGAAATCTCAGGTGCGATAGTATCTATAACAGTGATGATTTGTTTGTGGAAAATAAAATTACCACACTCATCCATTGCTTTCCAAAGTCTAACTAATTCGTACTGACCTTGGCAATCTGAAGGAATAATAGTTTCAAACAACATTACAGAAGCTTCTGTACAGTTATCTTCAGCTGTTAGATTTGCAGGAGCAGGAACATCGTCACACTCAACAGTAATGTTGATTGGTAATTGAGATGTAAATACAGGAGCAGTTGTATCAACTATGGTAATAGTTTGTGAAGCACTGCTAGAGTTACCAGCACAATCCGTGGCAGTCCAAGTTCTGGTAATAGTACCACCACATGTGTTAAGATTTGAATCATCAGCGTAAGTTATACTTACAACTTCAGAACAGTTATCCATGGCAGATG
>JBKBOP010000245.1:0-530 GCA_046293575.1 Flavobacterium sp.
ATGGAAACGAAAACTAATTACTTGGAAAGTGTCAAAAAACAATTTCTCTACTATAAAATGTTGGGAGAAAAAGCTATAGATCAACTTGAACCAGACCAATTATTTATTTCGGATAAAGAAGACACTAATTCTATTGCCGTTATAGTAAATCATTTAGTGGGAAATATGCTCTCACGATGGAGCGACTTTTTAATAACTGATGGCGAAAAAGAATGGCGAAATCGTGATGCAGAATTTGAAGAAGTGTTTAAAGATAAGGCTGAACTTGTAGCTCATTGGGAAAAAGGTTGGAAATGTTTATTCGATGCTTTGAATAGTTTACAACCTGAACAACTTGATGAAATTATCTTTATTAGAAATGAAGGGCATTCTGTTCTTGAAGCAATTAATCGTCAGTTAGCTCACTATCCTTACCATGTAGGACAAATTGTTTTTTATTCCAAAATGTTGAAAAAAACAGAATGGCAAAGTTTATCTATTCCAAAAAATAAATCTGAAAATTATAACGCAGATAAATTTTCAAGAGAAAA
>JBKBOP010000246.1:0-528 GCA_046293575.1 Flavobacterium sp.
CAGTTGGTTTATGTCTGTCGGTGTCGTCTTTTAGGGTGAGGCATATCGGTTCTCAGCTATACGCAGGCAGGGATTTTTACCACTGAACCGCCACTTGCGTGTAGGTGCTGTTAGCTGCTGGCGTTCAAGTCTTTAGTCATCATAGATATTTTTAATTGTCTTTTAAGTTTGTTTTATAAGTTTAAAATCTTACTTTCGCGCCAGATTATGAAAATCAAGGTACCTACATATAATCTTCCCAAAGTTACTCCACCCTGAAATAGGGCGTTTTTCAAGTGTATTATTGATTTGTCTTTCTCGGAGTTTTTCGGCTCCGTTACCGTTTAACCATTTTATTAATTTGAATGAAAAAATATTTTAATCTATTTGATTTGTCGCAAAAAGTCGATTACAAAACTGAAGTCTTGTCGGGTTTAACCGTTGCCCTTGCTCTTGTGCCTGAAGCGGTTGCTTTTGCTTTAATTGCTGGCTTGTCGCCTTTGACTGGTTTGTATGCTGCATTCGTTGTTGGTTTGGTTACGTCCATTT
>JBKBOP010000247.1:0-524 GCA_046293575.1 Flavobacterium sp.
TCTGTAATGAGGCATTACATCCATGCCAATCTCAGGATCGAATCTCACTGAGGTTCTAACATTGATTAATTCTGTATGAAAATTTTCAACATCTTGTAATGTTTTTATCTCGTAATTTTCTAACAGTGTCAGATATTTTTCTTTTATTAGTTGTGAAGCTAGTATATAGGTCATGGTTTGTAGGTTGGTTAAAATTGTAGCTAACTACTAAATACCCTCAAATATAACCAACTTTTTTTACCTCAAAACACATGTTAATCACGTTTTTTCCTATAAAGATGCTTGTTGCTGAGGATGGAAAAATTTTTTTTCAAAATGTGGAAAACCGTAAAATGGGAAGCATGTATTGGATTGATTTTAAGTGGCTCAGAGCCACGCGAAAGCCCCGAATGGTCGGGGGTGCGGCAGCGTGGGGTGCTTCGGGAAAGGAAATCACGGTAAAAACCAAACGTTAACTACACAAAACTTGCCTGCCGGTAGGCATGGAAAAAGAGGACTTCTCATCCTCTTCTAAATCTTTATAA
>JBKBOP010000248.1:0-522 GCA_046293575.1 Flavobacterium sp.
GTTTAATGTTCAGCCCTTCAACGCTTGTGAGTCCTTCGGCCTTGCCCTTTATTGGGTGGCCGCTCGTTACTGCGCCTACTATGGCCTCTGCTGACTCCTCGGCGCATAGAAGACGAATCTATGCCGAGGCCTCTCCAGGTAAGAACATACTCCTTCGGTTTACCCCCGCTGCATCTACATCGGTAGATTGGATTGTAGCCTTCGGTTTGCTGTGCAACCTCAACCACCTACCCATGCCTCTTATGCAGTTCCTGTTCGTCGGTGCAAACCTTTGCAGTCCTGCTTACTTCACTGCGGGCTTCACAACCCACCAGCTTGCAGCTTGCTAAGTGTATGCCGCTCGGCATCGCTGCCCAGCAACCAATCCCACACTACAGCGACTCTCACGCTGCTGGTAGTCTCCAGCACACCCCTTCCGCATTGCGTTCAGAATCGTTGAAAAATCACACTTGACTTTTCAAATCCTATCCCTAAATTTGGAATGGTGTCCGAATGACAGTATGTCCATTCTGGACACACACA
>JBKBOP010000249.1:0-522 GCA_046293575.1 Flavobacterium sp.
AACACTCCAATGATAAAGTTCAACAAATTTAGGTTCCATCCCAATATAGAGGAGAGGATAATCGAGGGGGCATAGATTGTAATCCCCGCTGCGAGTCCGCGTTGCACTAAGAATAAGATAGCCGCTAGCGAGCGAGTCTTAACGTCGAAGCGATTTTCAAGAAATTCATAGGCGGTGTAGACTTTTAGTTTGTGGTATAGCGGAATGAACGTTACGCAGATAATCACCATCGCAATGGGCAACCCGAAATAGAATTGCACAAAGCCCATCCCATCGTGAAAGGCTTGTCCAGGTGTTGATAAAAACGTAATGGCACTCGCTTGTGTTGCCATGACTGAAATACCGACCGTCCACCATTTGGCTTCGTTGTTGCCTAAAAGATAGTCTTTGACATTTTTACTGCCTTTGGTTCTCCACGTACCATAAGCCACGATGAACAAAAGGGTTACAATGAGTATGATCCAATCAATGGCTTGCATGGCTTAACAGTAAAATTTCATGATGAGGAAAAAAATGGCGATG
>JBKBOP010000250.1:0-519 GCA_046293575.1 Flavobacterium sp.
ATCGTGGGAAGCTCAATCCGCTTGTCTTTCATCCCCTCGATCCGATAGGCGAAGCGAAGGGCATAGACGGTGAACTTGAGGGAGGAATCCGATGGGGTGTTGTGTCCCCGCTTGACCAGATGCAGGTAGTCATTGACACGGTCGGGGTCGACTTCGGTGGGCAGTTCGTTGAAGTGGAGCGCAAGCTTGGCCAGATGACGGCCATAGTTGGTAACCGTGCTTTGACTTTTGCCCGCCACGATAACTTTTTGCTCAAACTTGGCCAGTAGTTCAGCAAATCCCGCTATCTTGGAGCAAGCGGTCTGGAGGAGGTTTTCCTTTTTTTTTCATGATTGAAAACGGTTAAGAATGAATCAAAAAGTTACCTCTTTCCGGCTGCTTATCGGAGAAACTACCGTAGGTTTAGTGCAACAGGCGTTTGGCTCAATGGCGGGTTCAGTGCTTCGTATGACAGTTTTGTGGTAGGTTTAAGTGCAGTTCTTCGATTGAACTTTTGTGCTAAAAACCCGCCACATCGCC
>JBKBOP010000251.1:0-519 GCA_046293575.1 Flavobacterium sp.
TATCTTTAAAAAACGTAAAAATCTTATTATTCTTTCTGCGATTTTAAAATTAAAAAAAGGAGAAAAAAAGAGGATAAAAGAAAAAGTTTTAGAAATATTAAAAAAACGTAAAGAGAAATTTCCCAAAGGTTTCTCTGCCGGTTGTATCTTTAAAAATTTAAAATTTAAAGTTTAAAAATTAAAAAAATATGAGAGTTATTTTATTATACAAACTTTCAAAAACCGGAATTGAAATGATGAAAAAAGAAAAAATAGATGTTGACGATAAAAGCGATTTTCCAAAAGAAAAAATAAACGAGATTTTAGATAATTACGATTGCGCTATTGTTAGAAGCAAAACAAAATTGACAAAAGAAATTTTAGAAAAAACAAAAGAGGTAATTTCAAAAACTAATTTTATTTTTATGCTCAAAGATCCAAAATGGGCTGAAAGTTCAGGAAGAATTCCAAAGGTTTTGGGAGCTTTTTTAAGGAAAATGCAAAATTTGGGATTTTATCCTCTATTAGGAATGAAAAAAG
>JBKBOP010000252.1:0-509 GCA_046293575.1 Flavobacterium sp.
GCACTTGCATTTGAAATATTGAAATCAAGATTTCAATCATTCAAAAAGAATCAGAGAAAAGCATTAGTTCATTTCAAACAATTAAAATTTTTTTTTGAATAAGGTAAATTTTGTAAATATTTTTGTATTTTAAGCCAAATCATTGGAAAAAAACAACTGCGAGAGGGAAAGTCTGATTTTTTTGTTAGTATTACCAATATTGAGAAACAACGACCTGAATTTAGTTTAATACTTGTTCCGCTAAAAAACCAATTATTCATTGCGTTTCATAACAAAGCTTTCAAAATCGAGAATATAGAGTCATACTATAACGCAGAGTTGAATGAATTAATGACAGAATCCCATCAAATTAAGAAACCTTTCGAAGGCTTGTTTTTTACCATAATGAAGAACAAAAATAAGATGAATATAAAAACCGAAAAATTTATTGAAGACTTTAAACTTCACAAAAGCGGCTCTATTCAGGAAGTAATTGATGAAAGCCCAATGAATTTGATTGGCATTGCCGA
>JBKBOP010000253.1:0-508 GCA_046293575.1 Flavobacterium sp.
TTTGGTTCTCCGCATCAACTTTTGTGGTGAAAATCGCCACCTTCGCCAAGACGCAAAACGTTAGCTGCCATACAAACGAAAACTACCATCTTATAATATGACATCAGATTTAAAATATTGGTATTTACACGAGCACAAACTATTCAGAAATTTGAGTTTTTCTGAAATTGATGCCTTGTGTATTTTAAAACGGTTCAAAAAATCAAAGAAAAACGAAATTATTGATTTACCGTTTAGCGATAAAGAAAGGATTTATTTCCTAAAACAAGGCTCTATTAAACTTGTAAAAATAGATAATGAAGGGGAAGAAATTTTGTTAGATATACTTCAAAAGGGCGACTTATTTGGGGACTTAAATTTTGAAAAATCCACAAATAATGAAGAGTTTTTCAAGGTAGTTTCAGACGAAGCTATTATCTGTACTTTTTATAGAGATAAATTAGAGGAAATAATAAACAAAAAACCAGACTTTGCATTAAACTACATTAAGTTTATCGGATTTAAGTTT
>JBKBOP010000254.1:0-502 GCA_046293575.1 Flavobacterium sp.
AATATAACCTCCCAGTACATTTCAAAAGAAAACACATTACATTAGATATTCCGGATGAAGCTATCAAAAGAGATGATAATTTTTGGAAAAACTACCGAAAAGACAGCTTGAGTTCAAGGGATATAAACACGTATAAAGCTTTAGATAGTATATTTTTTAAAGAGAAATGGGAAAACAAACTGCTCTTTGGTAGAAAAATAATCAATGGGTATGTACCTGTGGGCCCCATAGATTTTGATTTGAGATACTTACTGAGTTTCAACAACTACGAGGGATTTAGACTTGGTCTTGGGGGTATAACCAACGAACATTTTTCTAAAAAAATCAGGCTTGAAGGTTATGGAGCTTACGGTACCAAAGACGGAACATTTAAATATATGGGTGGCTTTGCAACGCGAGTTGGAAAAACATCTCAATCATGGACAGGCATTAGCTTTACAGATGATGTAAGGGAGATTGCTAGCACCAAATTCAACATCGATAAAAGGGTGTTTAAAATTTA
>JBKBOP010000255.1:0-501 GCA_046293575.1 Flavobacterium sp.
GACACATTTGTGGTTAATCAAAGTTTGGTTCTCCGCATCAACATTTGTGGTGAAAATCGCCACCTTCGCCAAGCCCGAAACCGTTAGCGTATATGCCGTATGCGACTTCAAGGAGATGATACTTTTGTCTTAATCAAGAAAATTTAGTAAATTTCATCTGTGAAAAAAGAAAAAAATAAGGAACTCGACTTCCTAATAGATAAGCTCACCAACTCCATTGATAACATCACAACGGGTTATAGTTTTCAAACAGAATTTTCTTTGCTCACTACATCATATTTAAAATCAATTACTAAAAAAAACAACTGGGTATTTGACTGGAAAGAAGAATTCAAACAACCGGAAAGAGAAGTTTATAAACTAACTATAGCGGGTAATCCGTCCATAATTCAAGGTTTAATGAGCATTGAGATTAAAACAGATCATGTTTACTTGCATCTAGTCGAAAACGCACCATTCAACAAAGGAAAGTCTAAAGTGTATGCTGGTGTTCCAGGAAAT